>DAOTYK010000018.1:0-14609 GCA_034434855.1 Thermomicrobium sp. | reverse complement strand
TACGCCATGCTCGGCGCAGCACTCGGGTTCGGTGTCACACTGGTGGTTCCGGGGAGCATCGGCGAGGAGCGTCGGGCCATTCTGGGTGCCTACGGCGCTGAATTGATCTACAGCGATCCGTACGAGGGAACGGATGGAGCCATCCGCCTGGCTCGTCAACTGGCTGCCGAGCGACCTGATCGGTATTACTATGCGGACCAATACAGTAATCCAGCGAATTGGCTCGCCCATTACGAGGGCACTGGCCCCGAGATCTTGGAGCAGACGCGTGGGCAGGTGACACATTTCGTCGCGGGGCTCGGCACCACAGGAACGATGATGGGAACCGGACGGTTTCTCAAGGAAGCCAACCCGGGCGTCGTCCTGGTCGGCGTCCAGCCAGACGATCCGTTCCATGGGTTGGAAGGGCTGAAGCATCTGCCGACTGCTCTCACTCCTGCTATCTACGATCCCTCGCTCGTCGACCGCATGGAGTTCGTCGATACCGAAGAGGCCTACCGGTTGGCGCGCGAAGTCGCACGCTGCGAGGGACTGCTTCTCGGTCCCTCGGCGGCGGCAGCCGTTGTTGCGGCGCTCCGTGTCGCCCGCGAACTGGATCAGGGCGTCATCGTGGCCATCTTGCCCGACAGTGGCTTGAAGTACCTGAGCACACCCTTATGGCATCCCGAACGAGGGTGAAGGCACACTGGTCGTCGAGAAAGGAGCGTGGGAACCGATGGCAGTGACGATTCTCATCCCGGCACCGTTGCGCCGCTTCACGGAGGACCGCACAGCGGTGCACGTGGAGGCGAAGACTGTCGCCGAGGCACTGGCGAAGCTGGACGAACTCTATCCTGGAATTCGCGAGCGGATCTGCGAACCGGACGGGCGCGTGCGGCGATTCGTCAGCATCTTCGTCAACGGGAAGGACATTCGCTCCCTTCAGGGTGTGGAGACCCCTCTCGCGGACGGAGATGAGGTTGGAATCATCCCAGCAATGGCAGGCGGCCGATGATTCGGATCCCCCGCGACCAGTACCAGGCGATCATCGAACATGCCCGGCGGGAGGCTCCCCGCGAAGCTTGCGGGCTTCTCGGTGGACACGGTGAGCGGATCGAGCGTGTCTACCCGGTGACCAATCGCGCGGAACTCGCTGTCGAGTTTTTCGCCGAGCGCGGCCTCATTCCGCCTGGTCGGGATTATCGGCCGGACGCCCCTGGTTCGATCGCGGTCGAGCGCTTCTTCATGGATCCGGAGGAACAGTTTCGCGTGTTGCGCGAGATCGAGCGCTCGGGATTGGAGCATCTGGGTAGTTATCATTCCCACCCAGCGACCGAGGCCTATCCGTCGCGCACGGACGTCGAGTTGGCCGCTTTTTGGCCGAACATGCTTCTTCTGATCTGCTCGCTCGCTGATCCTGCGCGGCCGGTCGTCCGGGCTTTTCGCGTGAACGAGGGGCAGGTCTCCGAGGAATCGATCTTCGTCGAGGACTGACCAGCGGTCGAGCGGTGCCTGCATGGCGACGGGCCGGGCGGTCATGCCCGGCCCGTCTGGTCTTCCTGCCGCGATCGGTTCCGCGTCAGTCAGCCGCTGTCTGGCGAACCGGCAGGATGCAGCTCTGCTGATAATCGATCTGGCCGATCGTCTCGACCGTGAGCGTCGAGTTGGGACCGCAGGCCGCGCACTCCGGGTCACGCTCCACCGACAGTTCGCGGAACGTCGCGGCGAGGGCGTCATACAAGAGCACGCGCCCGACCAGCGGTTCGCCGATTCCCAGCAACAGCTTGATCGCTTCGGTCGCTTGCAGGACACCGATGACACCAGGTAGGACGCCGAGCACACCCGCCTGATCGCAACTCGGCGCCAGTTCAGGCGGTGGTGGTTCAGGATAGAGACAGCGGTAGCACGGCCCTTCTCCCGGCTTGTAGACGGTGACTTGCCCGTCGAATCGGAAAATGCTCCCGTCGACGACCGGTTTGCCGAGGAGGACCGCCGCGTCGTTGACGAGATAGCGGGTCGGGAAATTGTCCGCCCCATTGACGATCACATCATAGTCACGGATCACGTCGAGAATCGTCTGACTGCTGAGCCATACGTCGTGTGCGATCACCTGCACGTCCGGATTGAGCGCCGTGATCGCCTCGCGAGCTGATTCTGTCTTGGGATGTCCGACACGATCAGTCGTGTGGAGAATTTGCCGCTGCAAGTTGCTCAGATCGACCACGTCGGCATCGACGATCCCGAGTGTCCCGACGCCAGCAGCAGCCAAATAGAGCGCTGCTGGCGATCCCAAGCCACCAGCACCGATGATCAGCACCTTGGCATCGAGCAGTTTTGCTTGTCCCTCTTCGCCCACTTCCGGGATCAGGAAGTGACGGCTGTATCGTTGGAGTTGCTCGCGTGTCCACTGGCGCGGTGTCACGAAGGGATAGCCAGCATGCTTCCACGCACTGAATCCTCCGGCCACCGAGTACACGTTCTGGTAGCCGAGTTCTTCCAGTGTCTTTGCGGCAAAGGCCGAGCGCACGCCACCTGCGCAATAGACATAGATCGGAGTCGACTTGTCTGGGACCTCTTCCTCGATCCGCATTTCGAGGTAGCCGCGCGGGATAAAGAGCGCGCCTGGGACGTACCCCTGCTCCCACTCTTCGCGCTCGCGGACGTCGATGATGACTGGTCGCCGTCCGGATCGGAGCTGCTGGTAGAGCTGGTGGACATCGACTTCGCGGATCGCCCGCTTGATCTCTTGGAAGAGTTGTTCGTATCGTCTGGCCATCGATTCGTCCTCCGGGTTCGGCTCGTGTTCTGGCTAACCTGTCGACCGAGCCGCCGACAGCGGAATTGTACCCCAGTGGGGTTACGTGAGCCGAGCAGGTAACGGAGTGGAGGAGCTGCTTCGGTGGAACAGCGAGTCAACCGGGTCACTGACCACGCGTGCTTCGGATGCGGCGAGCAAAACCCGATCGGGCTTCGTCTCGCGTTCTATCGTCGCGAGGAAGCGGTCGAAGCGCTCTTCACGCCGCGTCCAGAACACGAAGGCTATGCTGGGCTCGTCCACGGTGGGATCCTCGCTACCTTGCTCGACGAGGCTATGAGTTGGGCAGTGATCGCGCAGACGCACCATCTGATGGTCACGGCCAGGATGGAGATCACGTACCGGCAACCAGTCGAGGTCGGGCAGCCTTTGCGAGTCGTCGGCTGGGTCGAGCAGCAGCGCGCACGGTCTGCGCGGGCCCGGGCAGCCGTTCACGCCGCGACGACCGGGGCTCTCCTGGTCGAAGCGCACGGCCTGTTCCTGCGTGCGCCGGAGGAGAGGGAGCGTGCCTGGTGGTCGCGTTATGCCCCAGCAGACAGCGGCGAGCGCTGACGCTCGGCAAACTCAGTCGAGCAGGAGCGAGGCGAGCGCTTCGTGCCAGCTCGGTTGATACGGTTCGGCAACGATCGGCTTCCACCCGCGTGCCCGGAGGAGGGCTGCAATTTCTTCGGCCTGGGATCGATGCGGGCTCCACGTGAAGAGGGCGGGGCCGGCACCACTGGGCCATGCCCACTGCGCTCCAGCAGCCCGCATGTCGTCCAGCGCGAGTCGAACGTGGGGAAACGCGAGCAAAGGGCGGAGGAACGCGTTGCGGACGAGATGAGGGTCCAACACGTGGTACTGGCGCAGGTGTTCGGCTTGACGACGCGTCGCAGTACCGTCGCTGTAATCGGCGGGAGTGAGGGACCGGTAGAGCGTGCGCGTTTTGTTCCTCAAAGAGAGAGGCGGGACGACGATCACGAACCAACCAGTAGGCGAGGAGAGTGGTTCCAACTCTGTGCCCCGATCGGTGGCGAGCGCCGTGCCTCCCTCCAGGAAGAACGGCACATCGCTCCCGAGGTCGCTCGCGATCTTGTGTGCCAGCGGGTACGGGAATCCCGCATGGACCAGCGCACCGAGCAGCGTGCCGGCATCGCTCGATCCCCCGCCGAGTCCGGCAGCGAGCGGTATCCGCTTGGCGAGCCGAATGCGTGCTCGGATCTCGACACCATGTCCGGCGAGCAGCCGCAACGCACGCGCTATCAGGTCGTCCTCGATTTCAGGGGGTGGTCGATAGTCGAGCCTCGTTGCCGGCTCGAGAACGATCTCGTCGCCGAAGTCGATCGTCTGCAAGATGGTCACGATCTCGTGATAGCCGTCCGGGCGTTTACCCAGGATCTCCAAGCCAAGATTGAGTTTCGCGGGGGCCAGCAAACGGAACGGTTTCCGGACTCTGATGCGAATGGTCATGAGGCTCCGTCCTCGTGGAGGATTCGCCAGAGGCGCAGCCACTCATCCACGGTGAGCGTTTCGGCTCGCCGCGACGGCTCGATTCCTGCTCGCTGCAGCAGGGCGCGCAACATCTCCTTGTCCATTCCCGTTGCCGTCGCCAGTGCATTGAGAAGCATCTTCCGCCGCTGAGCGAAACCTGCCCGTACGAGCGCAAAGAAGCTGTCCCAGTGGTGCCTGGGCAACGGCGGAGTGCGCCGATCGAGCACGACGACAGCACTTTCGACCTTGGGCGGTGGAGTGAAGGCTCCTGGACCGATGCGGAAGGCCACCCGGGGGAGCGCGAAGAACTGGACGAGGACACCGAGATAGCTCATCGCCGGAGGGCGCGCTGCCATTCGCTCGGCTACCTCGCGCTGAACCATCACGACCAGGCGCTCGGGTGGATGATCACTCGTCAGCAGTCGCTCCAGAATCGGCGTCGCGACATTGTACGGGAGATTGGCTACCACAAAATAGGGGCGTTGGCCGGTCAGTGCTGCCAGATCGACCGCGAGCGCATCACCGTGCACGATGCGGACGTTGGTGCCGTGGAAGCGTTTCGCGAGTTGCGCGGCGAGGCGCGCATCCAGTTCGACGGCGATGACCGATCGTACCCGGCGCGCGAGTTCCTCAGTGAGGATACCCAGGCCAGGGCCGATTTCCACCACGACTCCATCGGGTGGCAGCTGGGCTGTCTCCACGATGCGGCGGACGATGGCGCGGTCGTGCAGGAAGTGCTGTCCGAGCGCCTTTCGCGGCCGAATCCCGAGTTCCCGCAGGACTTGCCGGACGGGTACCGGCTCTCGCTCGCGCTGGCCCGGGAAATCAGCCGGGGAGTTCGGCGACGATGTCGACACCGCTACCCTCATCGACGAAGCCGATGCGCCACAACGGCTCACCTGCCGCAGCGAATGCCTGCTCCAGGGTCGGTGCCCGTTCCTCCGCGATCGTGAACAGGAGGCCGCCCGACGTCACCGGATCGAACAAGAGGTCCCACAGAACCGTCGGGATACCGCGCCCGCGCCGCACGACTGCGTCCGGACCTTCTGCATAGTAGGCTCGGTTGCGTTGTGCGCCACCAGGTAAGCGACCTGCCCGTGCGTAGGCATCGGCCCCATCCATGATGGGGACAGCGCGTGCGGCGATGACGAGTCGCACGCCACTCTTGAGGGCGATTTCGCTGGCGTGACCGGCCAGGCCATAACCGGTCACGTCGGTACAGGCGCGGACACCGTGGGCGAGGAGCAGCTGACTCGCCGTGCGGTTGAGGCGCACCATCCAGGCGACAGCGTTGTCGACATGCGCTGGTTCAGCGACTCCTGCCTTCAGGGCAGTCGTGATGGCTCCCGTTCCGATCGGCTTCGTGAGGTAGAGGAGCTCTCCTGGTCGGGCTGCTGCCTTGGTGAGGATACGCGTCGGATCGACTCGCCCGGTCACCACCAACCCGTACTTCGGCTCGTCGTCGCTGATGGTGTGCCCACCCGCGATGACCACACCAGCCTCGCGCGCCTTGTCGAGACCACCGCGGAAGACCTCGCTCAGGAGCTCGAGCGCGAGATCGTTCGGCCAGGCAGCGATATTGAGAGCGAGGAACGGTTCCCCGCCCATCGCGTACACGTCGCTGAGCGCATTGGTAGCAGCGATCGCGCCGTAAAGATAGGCGTCGTCGACGACCGGCGGGAAGAAGTCGACCGTCTGGACGAGCGCGTCATGCTCGTTCAAACGATAGACCGCAGCATCGTCGCTCGTCTGCAAGCCGACGAGTAACCGAGGGTCTTCTTGGAACTCGAGCGGGCGCAGCACCTGCGCCAGAGCTGCTGGAGCCAGCTTCCCCGCTCAACCGGCGCAGCTGGCGAGCGCCGTCAGCCGTACGACTTCTCGCCGGTCGCTCATCCGGATCCTCCGATCGACGAGCCTCCTCGCTTGCGGCAATGGTACTCTCAAGACTATCGCCAGCGCGAGCGTCCTCGGTGGCTCGACGATCAGCGGCGCCGGTCGCTGACGGCGGGTCTGTGCGACAATCGCGGGGAAGGAGGGCGAGAAGCGATGAGTGGAATGAGTACCGACGAGTTGGTCGCGCTCGCACTGGACATGGCGAACATGCGGCGCCTGCCCGCGGACAGCGAGGTCTACGTGCCGGGTGCACGAGTCCACCGGCTCTTCGTCGCGCTCGATGTCGGGACAGCCGAACTGCTCTTGGCCCGAGACATCGGTTGCGACGGCGTCTTGGCTCATCACCCAGCCGGTGGGCGGGCAGTGCTTCGCTTTCCCGACGTGTTGACCCGCCATGTCGAACTCATGGTCGAGCACGGTGTCGAGCCATCGGCTGCCAAGGCTGCGTTGCAACCCTTATTCTCGCGGGCGATTCTTCGTGCACAAGCGGCGAACTACGATCAGGTTCCCGCTGTGGCTCGCTTGTTGGGCATCCCCTTTCTGAACTTGCATTTGCCGCTCGACGAGATCGGTCGTCGGGTGATGGTCGAAACGATCGAGCGCTACCGGGCGACGCTCGGCCGTGAATCGACGGTCCAGGATGTGATCGATGCGCTGCGGACGCTGCCCGAGTTCGCCGAGAGTGCGGTGCCGATCATGGTTCCGGTGGGTGCAGTCGATCGGCCGGCGCGTCGCATCGCGGTCGTGCATGGGGCAGGAACCAACGGCGGTGCATCCGTCGCGCAAGCCTATTTCGCGCACGGCGTGGATACGGTCGTGTATCTCCATTTGGCCCCGGAGGAGGCCGAGCGGCTCCGCAGCGGCGCCTCCGGTTCGGTCATCGTCGTCGGTCATGTGCCCGGTGACCAGGTCGGACTCAACCGATACCTGGCTGAAGTCGAGCGACGGGGTGTCGAGATCGTTCGTGCCGGCATCTAGCGACCGAACACGTTGGCGATGCGGTCGAGTGCCCGCTCCAGAAGCTCGTCAGCGGTTGCGAAACTGAGGCGAATGCAGCCGGAGCCGGAAGCACCGAAGGCGTCTCCCGGCGTGACACCGACATAGGCCTCCTCGATGAGCTTCTGGGCGACCTCTTGCCCGGATAGTCCGGTGCCGCTGACGTCGGGAAACGCATAGAACGCTCCCTCCGGCAATGGACACCGGAAGCCGGGTATGGCGTTGAGCCGTTCGGTGACGAACCGCCGGCGACGATCCCAGGCGGCGACCATCGCGTCGATGACGTCTTGCGGCCCTTCCAACGCTGCGACACCGCCCCACTGGGCGAACGATGTTGCACAGGTTGCGGAGTGGCTGTGCACCTTCATGATCTGCCGGATGAGCGGAGCCGGTCCAGCGACGTAGCCGAGTCGCCAACCAGTCATGGCATACGCTTTCGAGAAGCCATTGACGGTGAGCGTCCGCTCGGCCATGCCGGGGAAAGCAGCCAAGCTCAGATGTTCGCGACCGTCGTAGATGATCTTTTCGTAGATCTCGTCGGAAATCACCACGATGTCGCGCTCCTGCGCCACTGCGATGATCGCCTCGGCTTCCTCGCGCGTGAGGACGCGCCCGGTGGGGTTGTTGGGACTGTTGACGATCATGAGGCGCGTCTGAGGAGTGAGAACGGCTTCGATGGCCTCTCGCGTGATCCGGTAGTTCTCCTCTGGGAGCAAGGGGACATGCAGGCAGCGAGCACCGGCCATGACGACCATCGGCTCGTAGGAGACCCAACCGGGGTCGAACATCAAGACGTCGTCACCCGGGCCGACGAGTGCAAGGATGGAAACGAACAGTGCGGCCTTGCCTCCCGGCGTGACGATGATCTCGTCCGGAGTGACCGGGATGCGGTTTTCGGTCTGAAGCTTGCGGGCGATAGCGCGACGGAGTTCCGGGATCCCAGCGCTCGCGACGTAGTGCGTCTCTCCGCGGAACATCGCGTCGGCTGCAGCTTGGCAAATGTGCGTGGGAGTAGGGAAATCGGGATCGCCGCCACCGAGATCGATGACATCGATCCCCTGTTGGCGGAGTGCCCGAGCACGGTCGCTGACTGCGAGCGTCGGGGAAGGGCGAAGCTGACGCACTCGCTCGGCCACGTGATACTGCAGCACGGTTCCTCCTCTCAGCCGTCTTCCGTTCTGCCAGGCCGATTATGCCGCGTGCTCGTCTTCATCGTCCTGACATGACTCGGCGCAAACAGTCGTCGTTGACCCCTTGAAAAGTCGACGCTTCCTGAGTACGATACAAGACGGTTAGCACTCGAACCCTGAGAGTGCTAACCAGCGGAAGCGGGACAGTGCTGAGACAGAGGAGGGACGGACATGACGGCGACTGCCACGAAGATCCGACCGTTGGGTGATCGTGTCGTGGTCAAACCGATCCAGAAGGAAGAAGTGACCAAGAGCGGGATCGTCCTGCCCGATACGGCGAAGGAGAAGCCGCAGCGCGGGCAGGTGGTCGCCGTGGGTCCGGGGCGGCTGACGGACGATGGCAAGCGCCTGCCGATGGAGGTCAAGGTCGGCGACGAGGTGCTGTTCGCCAAGTATGCCGGTACCGAGCTCAAGATCGATGACGAAGAGTACCTGATCCTGAGCGAGAAGGACATCCTGGCTGTTCTGTCCGAATGAGTCGATGGGTCGAGCGGTCCGACGGAATAGGCGACGAGTGACGGGAGGGTAAGTATGCCGGCGAAGATGATCCGCTTCCACGAGCAGGCACGACAGTCCTTGAAAGAGGGCGTCGATGTACTTGCCAATGCAGTGAAGACCACGTTGGGGCCGAAGGGACGCAATGTCGCGCTGGACAAGAAGTATGGCGCTCCGACGGTCAGTCATGACGGTGTGACGGTCGCCAAGGAAATCGAACTGGAGGATCCTTTCGCCAACATGGGGGCCCAGCTTCTGAAGGAGGCGGCGACCAAGACGAACGATGTCGCCGGTGACGGGACGACGACGGCGACCGTTCTGGCACAGGCGATCGTCCACGAGGGGCTGCGGAACGTCGCTGCTGGAGCCAACCCGATGCTGCTCAAGCGCGGTATCGAGCTGGCGACCAAGGCGGTCGTGGAGCGCCTCAAGTCGATGGCCAAGGAGGTCCGCGGGCGCGACGATATCGCCCATGTCGCGACCATCTCGGCGGCTGATCCCGAGATCGGGAATCTGATCGCTGAGGTCATGGAGAAGGTCGGCAAGGACGGTGTCATCACCGTCGAGGAGTCGAAGGGGCTGGCCTTCGAGGTCGAGTACACCGAGGGGATGGAGATCGACCGCGGGTACATCTCCCCGTACTTCGTCACGAACCCGGAGCGCATGGAGGCGGTGGTCGAGGAGCCCTTCATCCTGATCACCGACAAGAAGGTTTCGGCCGTCTCCGACATCCTGCCCATCCTCGAGAAGGTGTTGCAGGTCAGCAAGAACTTCGTGATCATCGCTGAGGACGTCGAGGGCGAAGCGCTGGCGACGCTGGTCGTCAACAAGCTGCGCGGCACGCTCAACGCCCTGGCCGTCAAGGCGCCGGGCTTCGGTGACCGCCGCAAGGAGATGCTGCGCGACATCGCCATTCTGACTGGCGGTACGGTCATCTCGGAGGAGCTCGGGCGCAAGCTGGAGACCGCGCGCCTGGAGGATCTGGGTCGTGCCCGCCGCGTCGTCGCGACCAAGGACAAGACGACGATCGTCGAAGGGTACGGTCGCGAGGAGGACATCAAGGCGCGGATCGAGCAGATCAAGGCCCAGATCGAGCAGACCACCAGCGATTTCGACCGCGAGAAGCTGCAGGAGCGGCTGGCCAAGCTCGCCGGCGGCGTCGCGGTCATCAAGGTCGGTGCGGCGACCGAAGTCGAGCTGAAGGAGAAGAAGCACCGCGTCGAGGACGCGCTGAGCGCGACCCGCGCTGCGGTCGAAGAGGGTATCGTCCCGGGTGGTGGTGTGGCGCTCCTCAACGCGATCGCTGCACTCGACGAGGTGCAGGCCGAGGGTGACATCAAGACCGGTGTGATGATCGTCAAGCGGGCGCTCGAAGAGCCGCTCCGCGGCATCGTCGAGAACGCTGGCCTGGATGGCTCGGTGGTCATCGAGACGGTGCGGCGGCTCCAGAAGGAGCAGAACAACCCGAACATCGGGTACGACGTCATCCGCGAGGAGTACGGTGACCTTCTGGAGTGGGGCGTTATCGACCCGGTGAAGGTGACGCGCTCGGCGGTCGAGAACGCGGCTTCCGTGGCAGCCATGATCCTCACGACCGAGGCGCTGATCACCGAGAAGCCGGAGAAGGAGAAGACCCCGGCTCCGAGCATGGAGTACTGATCCGAGTCGTCGATCGGATGCCGATCCGGGCGCACGAGCAGTGCGCCCGGATTTCTTTTCTCCATCCCTCCCGAGGGACGAGTACACTGCTGCCGATGGCGAACGCTCCCGCGCTGCGGAGCGCGCCGGTAGCTGCGCAGCGTGATGGGCTGAGAGGCTGAGAGTGCGCCGGATCGTCCGTCTCGGACTCTTCGATGCCGCCTACCACCGCAATCGCACGACAGCCGCAGCGCTCAGCGCTGCTGGTGCGGTGCTCCGCGATGTCCATCTCCCGGTTCTGGATACGATCGGCGACCGCCTGGCGCCGTCCCGTGACGCAGCTGCCTTGCTGGCGATGGCCTGGCGATTCGCGCTCGGCGAGATGCGCCTCGCTCCACGTGCCTGCTCGGCGATCGTCTGGGCGCAGGATCTCCTGTTCGGTTATCCCGGTCACTGGGATATCCTCGGCTGGGCGCCGCTGGCCCGCCGTCTCGGTCGTCGCGTCTTGTTCGATCCACTGGTCACACTGACGGAAACCTTCATCGAAGATCGGCGACTCGTCGCGCCGGGTACACTCCGCGCGCGACTCATCCGTTGGCTCGATCGCCTGGCGCTCCGCGCAGCGGATGTGATTCTAGCTGACACGCCTCAGCAGGCAGCGAGTTGGGCAGCACTCGCCGGAGTACCGCTTTCCCGTTTCGTCGTTCTTCCCGTCGGTGCAGACGAACGTCTCTTCGATCCTGCACGGCGGGTGCAGGCCGTGAGACGCAGCGACGACCCGGACTGCTTGCGCGTTTTGTTCTACGGCACTTACAGTCCCCTGCACGGCGCCGAGACGATCGTCGAGGCGGTTCACCGATTGGAGCGAAGTAGCGAGCGACTTGCGGTGGTGATGATCGGCAGTGGTCAGTGCGAAGCGGCGGTACGCGCGCGCGCAGCCGAGGCTGGACTGCGTACCATTACCTTCATCCGGTGGGTACCGGAGCGCGAGCTTCCCAACTGGATCGCGTGGGCAGATGTCGTGCTCGGGATTTTCGGTGCGACAGCGAAAGCGGGCCGGGTGGTTCCCAACAAGGTGTATCAAGCGATGGCGATGGCCTCCGCGATCGTGACGCGCGACAGCCCCGCTCTCCGCTGGCTGGCTGACGGCGAGGATATCGCGCTTCTCGTGCCCCCGGCCGATGCCGACGCGCTGGCAGCCGCGCTCCGTACTCTCCGCTTGCCTGCTCGGCGAGCCGTGCTGGCCCAAGCTGCTCGAGCACGGTTCGAGGCGGTCGCTTCCGATCGAGCGCGGGCGAGTCGTTTGCGTCCCTTGCTCGACTCCTCGCGACCCGAGACCGGAGGCGCCTAGCCATGACCGAGCGTCCGTCGGCCGGAGTGCGACGCGCCCTCTCCCTCCTCCTCGGCATCGGCCTGCTCACTGCCGTCGTCTGGCGCGTGGGGTCGATGGCCTTCCTGCAGGCCTTGGGCGAACTGCCCTTGGGCGTTCTTCCCCTCGCCGTGGCGATCGGCACCGTGCCGCCGATCTGCTATGCCTGGCGCTGGCGCCGAATCCTCGAACTCGCCCAACAGCCGATTTCGATGGTCGAAGCTCTGCGACTGACCGTCGCGGCAACGACGGCGAACTATCTCGTTCCCGCTTTCGGATGGGCTCCGGCGAAGATCGTTCTGGCGCGACGCTGGCTGCGAATGGGCGTGACCCGCACGGTGCCTTCGGTCGTACTCGAGCAGCTGATCGATCTCACCGTGCTGCTCATGCTGGCTGGTAGCGGGTTGTTCCTGATCGGTAAGCGGCCCATCCCGTTGCGAGCGGAAACGTTCGTTGTCCTCGCGGCACTCGTGCTCGTCGTCGTTCTCTTCCTCGGAGTCCTCGGCTCGGTCGCTCGCCGAGGTCGTCTGACGGGAATCCGACGAGCGCTTGCGGTGAGCTGGGTGTTCCTGACCACCATGCTCGGTGATCTCCTCGTGTGGGGCGCAACAGTGGGTCGCTGGTCGGCGGAACTCCTGCTCCTCGGTCTCCTCGCCGCACTTTCCGGACTGCAGATCGGTTGGCCGGGCCTGATCGTACTGCTGGCCGTGCCTGCTCTCGCCGGCGCACTGGTTCCGATTCCGGGTGGAATCGGTGTTCGCGAGGCGAGCGGGGTGGCGATCGCTGCATGGCTCGGGATCGATCCGGCAGCGGCCGGAGCGATTCTGGTCTGGCACCGTGCAGTCACGCTCCTCGGGCTTGCGGGGGTAGGCATCGTCTCCGCTGTCGCAGGAGAAGTGCGTCCGTGATGCGGTCCGGAATCTGGAACCATCTTCGGCGGCATCATGGGGAGCTCGATCCCGTGCTGGTGACGATCTGGGTCATGGGACTCGTCGTCCGTCTCGCCCTTTTGCCTCTCTCCTTCCATTCCGACCTGTACCAGGTCTACTCGCGGGCTCATCTCGCTCTCTCCACTGGTGCGTGGTGGAGCTGGAGTTCGCAGCTGGTCGCGCAACTCCTGCATGACGCCTGGCTGGCCGTGATTCTCCCCTTACTGCCAGGGAGCGCCAGCATTTGGTCACCGACTGCAGCGGTCGCCGGTATCGGAGCACAACCGGAGGATCTCGCCCGCTTCCTCGCCTATCCCATGCTCGGGCGAGCTCTGGTCCTGATGAAGCTTCCCTACCTGCTCGCCGATGCGATCGCTGGCTGGCTGATCGGACGACAAGTCACGCCGGCGCAGCGGCGCTGGGCAGTGGCGCTCTGGTGGCTCAACCCGATCGTCATCTACACGAGTGCCGTGTTCGGTCGACACGACAGCATCTGGGTCGTGGTCGTGCTGATCGGGATCGAGTTCGCCCGGCGAGGAGCGCGCTGGACGGGGCTCGGAGTCACGAGCCTCGCCGCAGCTGCCCGCTTTTTCCCCGTATTCGTGCTGCCGCTCTATCTCGTGGCCTTCCGCGGTTCCTGGCGGACCGTCCTTTTGGGGGCAGTGGGCATCGGAGGGCTCTGGATGGTGGCCGATCTCGTGCTCCTGCAGCGCACGGGGCTGAGCCCCACGCTGACCTTGCTGGGCGAGTACCCGCATGTTCGCTATCTCATCGCACTCGCATTACCCGCTGGCGACGATGTCGCAGTGCCCGTTCTCCCCCTTGCCTATACCATATTCGTCTGCTGGTGGGCGAGTCGTGGGCCGCGGGGAGTCGATGCGTACTGCGCGGGGGCAGCCGCGGTGCTCTGTGCGATCGTCGCCTTGACCCCGTTTCATCCGCAATACGTCATTTGGTCCCTCCCCTTGGCCGTACCATCCTTGGTCCGTGACCGCACCGGGCCGGTGCTCGCGGCGGCGCAGGCTGCACTGTTTCTTGCGTGGCTGCCGCGGTGGGGCGCTGCGGCGACGACTGGACTCTTGCTGCCGCTCGGACGCGACGTGATCGAGACGTTACCCGACCCACAACTGTTGTTGGCTGCGCTCCTGCCGGGATCGGTCTGGCAGCCTATCGTCCGGGGCGCTTTCGCCGGGGTGACGCTTTGGATCGGCTGGCGTGCGCTCGTCGAGGCGCGCTGGAGCTTGCAAGGGACGCCCGAGGATGACCGCGAGGTAGTGAGGATGGAGGTATGAGACCGCGAGGCGCGCGCTGGCTATTCGTCATGGGCTGGCTCGCTCTGTGGTCACTCGGTTGCCGAGTCCCCCAGACGCTGGTCGCGACGTTACCGGAGAGTACGAGCACGCTCACGGTACGCACGCAGGTCGAGCAGCCGTTCTATTCCGCGCGCGACGGTCTCACCGCTGTTCGTCTTCGCCTCAATTTGCCGGACAACTTCGCGCCCGGTGAGCGACCCTCGCTCGGTGGAGGTGGGACGCTCCGCATCGTCTATGCACCGGAGGTCGATCCCCGTTATCCAGACAGCGATTTCTATGCATGGCCGGCCTCGCAAGGGTGGATCGGGGAGCTCCTACCGGGGCGCGTCATTTCCCAGACGTTCCTCTCGCGCTACCCGAATCTGGACGGGATCACCGTTCGAGTCGGCACGTACGGTGCCGATGTCGGCACCGGAATCGGGCGGTTGCGCGAGGATGTTTCGGCGATCGTGCGGGAAGCGCCGATCGCTGGTCGGGAAATCACGACACTCCCCGGAGGAGGTGCCGTCGAGGTCATCGGCA
>DAOTYK010000017.1:0-2527 GCA_034434855.1 Thermomicrobium sp. | reverse complement strand
CGTGTGTCCCGCGCACGATGCGACTGAGGAAGGGGGAGCGGATCGGTGGATCGGCCAGCAAGGCGGCGTCGGTGGTGTCGAGCGCGAGATCGGTGATCATGCCGAAGTAGCGGCGCTCGTCTCCTTCGAGGACGACGAAACTCCCTACGCGCAAACGCTCGACGGCAGCCGGGTCGAGGAGCCGGACGCGGAGCCCTTGGCTGAACCGGCCGTCAGTCACGACACCGAGGAACGCGTTGTCGTTGACTCGGTCGGTGACGTGGGCGTTGTGCTGGCCGTCGAGGCTCATGATCCTCGTCCGTTCGCGTTCTGACGCGCTCGCGCCCCGGATTGTACCATGGAAAAGAACTCGATCGGTGGAGACGAGCAGGATGCTGGATAACGAATGGGAAACGTTAGCTGAACTTCTCAAAGCGCCAGTCGATCCGAGTCGACGCGTCTTGGCTGGACCCGTCGGTCGCTTGCAGGCACTGCATTGGATCACCCGTGCGGCGACGAGCAGTCTCGACCTCGACGAGATGCTCTCGACCGTTACACGGGTTTTGCGTGAGACGATGCGCGTCGATTCCTGTGGTGTTTTCCTCTATGACGAGTCCTCTGGCACCTTGACCTTGCGCGCGGTCGATGGTGTGGCACCGGACCGTCCTGGCGGGTTCACGCTGCCACTCGGGGTCGGCATCACCGGCCAAGCAGCGCTCACGCGCCGGCTGCAGATCGCCTTCGATGCGCCGCGTCATCCGGCCTATGTCGATTATCCGCACGTGGACGATCGACCGTTCGCCAGTCAGGTTTCCGTCCCACTCATCGCCCGCCAGCCAGGACGTTTGCTCGGCGTTCTCAACGTGCTGACGTTGGAACCGCGCGAGTTCTGGCCCGAGGAGATCGATTTCCTGGAAACAGCCGCTGGGGAAATCGCCATCGCGATCGAGAACGCGCTCCTGTATCAGGAGACGGATGCCGAACTGCGCCGTCGGATCGCGCAACTCGAGCTTTTGCAGCAGCTCTGGCGCGCAGTCGCTTCCACCCTCGATCTCGATGAGCTTTTGGGGACGATCGCGGATCGCGCGCTCGAGTTGTCGGGCGCTCGCGGGGTGGCGATCTTCCGACAATCGCGTGCCTCGGGTGGCGAACTGGAACTCTTGCGGGCTGCGCCGGTGGAACTGGCGGTCCGGCTCACCGAGGGCTTGGAAACGGCCTTTCGTCAGGTCGTCGAGGAGGTGTTGGAGAGCGGCGCAGCGGTCTGGCGCGACCCGCTCGCTGAGCATCTCGCCATCTATGCGCTGCCCATGATCACTGGGCGGCGGGCGGTCGGCGCACTCTGCCTGGTCTACTCCGCGGGAAGGCCGATGCCGACTCAAACCGGACTGCTCCATGCCTTCACCGATACGGCGGCGATCGCGATCGAGAATGCGGAGCTCTACGAGGAAGCGCGGCGTGGGCTGACGCGCGCGTCGGCGCTTCTGCGTGAGCTGCATCATCGCGTGCGCAACAACCTGCAGACGGTCGCGGCGCTGCTCTCGCTCCAAGCACGTCGTGCCGGGCCCGAGGCGCGTGCCGTGCTACAGGATGCGGTGAGCCGGATCCGGAGCTTGACAGTCGTGCACGATCTCCTGAGTGGCCGCGAGCTACCGGAGGTTTCGCTCACCGAACTCGCCCGTATCGTCGTGACCCAAGCCATCCACTCCCTGTATGGGGACGAAGTAGCTGTCGAGTGGAGCGTCGTGGGGGAGGAGGTCACGGTCTCCTCGCGCCAGACCACCGTGTTAGCGTTACTGCTGAACGAGTTCGTGACGAATGCGGTCCGCCACGGCTTCGTGGATGGGCCGGGGCATCTCGTCGTCAGCGTCCGGCGCGAGGGGGATCGTGCGCTCCTCGAGGTCGAGGATGATGGGCGTGGCCTGCCTGCCGATTTCGATCCACTGCGGGGACGAGGGCTCGGGTTGCAAATCGCCCGGACGCTGGTGGAAGTGGATCTCCGCGGTGATCTGGAGCTCGGATCCGGTGCACGCGGTGGGACAGTGGTGCGCGTGCGCTTCGTCCCGGAAGGGCGGGTTACAGTCACGCAACCGGTGAGTTGACGGCATTGCTTCAGCTGCGGATACTCCAGCCGAGTCGAGCGACGCGGTGGACATGGGAAGGGTACGATGGGGAACGAGGGGTTCACGGGATACTGGGCAGTGATCTTGGGCGCATCCAGTGGATTCGGTGCAGCGACTGCCCGAGAGCTCGCCCGGGCGGGGATGCACATCTGCGGCGTGCACCTGGATCGCCGGGCGACTTTGCCGATGGCAGAGGCAGTCAAGGCCGACGTCGAGGCTGCAGGAGTCGAGGCTCTGTTCGTCAATGCCAACGCGGCCGATGCGGAAACCCGGCAACAGGTCGCTTCGGCCCTTCAGGAGCGCGGCGCACGCGTGCGCGTGCTGATGCATTCGCTCGCCTTCGGTACGCTGCGGCCGTACATCGACGAGGATCCTGCTCAAGAGGTGACACAGAAGCAACTGGAAATGACGCTCGATGTGATGGCGAA
>DAOTYK010000016.1:0-6381 GCA_034434855.1 Thermomicrobium sp. | reverse complement strand
TCCGGCAAGCGAGAGGAACGAGCATGACGACACCCGCCAAACTGTGGGGAGGGCGTTTCCAGAAGCCGACGCACGAACTCGTCGATCAGCTGAATGCCTCCCTCCCCTTCGATCGACGGCTGGCGCGCCACGATATTGTGGGCTCGCTCGCGCACGTGGCCATGCTCGCCCAGCGCGGGATCATCCCGAGGGAGGATGCGCGGACGATCGCTCGTGGACTTCGGACGATCCTCCGCGAGATCGAAGAGGAGCGCTTTGCGTTCCGGCTGGCGGACGAGGACATTCACCTGAGCGTCGAGCGACGCCTCCATGAGCTCATCGGACCGGTCGCCGGGCGACTCCATACGGCGCGCAGCCGCAACGATCAGGTGGCGCTCGACTTCCGTCTCTGGATGCGCGAGGCTCTGCTCGAGATCGGTGAGGGAATCGTCGAAACCAGTGGTGCGCTCCTCGATCTCGCTGAACTCCACCGCGATGTCGTGATGCCCGGCTACACGCACCTCCAGCGTGCGCAGCCGGTTCTCTTGGCTCATCACTTGCACGCCTATGTCGTCATGTTGACTCGGGATCTGGAGCGCCTGCGCCAGCTGTATCAACGAGTCAATCGCTCACCGCTCGGCTCGGGAGCGCTGGCTGGTGTTCCCTATCCGATCGATCGGCATGTGGTCGCGGCGCTCCTGGCCATGGACGGGGTGCTCGAGAACAGCATCGACGCCGTCTCCGATCGCGATTTCGCACTGGAGTTCTTGGCTGATCTCGCGATCCTGATGGCGCATCTCTCGCGTCTGGCCGAGGAGTTGGTCCTCTGGTCGAGCAGCGAGTTCGGCTTCATCGAGTTCGACGATGCCTTCGCTACCGGATCCTCGATCATGCCCCAAAAGAAGAACCCGGATGTCGCCGAACTCGTGCGCGGGAAGAGTGGGCGCGTGTTCGGGCACTTGATCGGTCTGCTGACGGTCGTCAAAGGACTCCCGTTGGCCTACAACAAAGATCTTCAGGAAGATAAAGAAGGTGTCTTCGACGCCTTCGATACCGTCGCGCTCCTGCTGCGTGTCCTGCCGCCCATGTTGCGCACCTTGCGGATCGACCGCCAGCGGCTCGAGGCGGCAGCTGGCCAGAACTTCACGCTCGCGACCGACATCGCCGATGCGTTGGTTCGGGCGGGTGTCCCGTTCCGGGAAGCCCACGAGGCGGTCGGACGCTTGGTTGCGTTCTGTCTCGCGTCCGGGAAGAGCCTCGATCAGTTGACCACCGACGAACTGGCTCGGTTCCATACCAAGCTCGCGGAGATCGCGTTGCCGCGGACGGTGTGGGATGCGGTGCGCGCTCGGGAACACCCGGGAGGCACCGGACCGGAGCACGTCGCGCGGGCGATCGCGGCGAGTCGGGCTGACGCGGCCGACGCACGACAGTGGCTCGAGAGCGAGCGACAGCGGATCGAGCATGCCATTACCCGGCTCTTGAGTGAGGACGTGCCATGACCAGCATCGAACCAGAAGTGCGTTCCGTGCAGCCACGAGCGATCCGGGTGGAGCCAGTACGGACCCCGGAGGAACTCGAGATCGTCTACCGGATCCGCCGCGAGGTGTTCGATCAGGAACAGCACCTGACGACGTGGGTGCACGATTATCCAGAGGACGGTGCGGGACTGAACGTGCTCGCCTGGATCGACGGGGAAGCCGTGGGTACAGGGCGGGTCACGCTTTGGGGTGACGAGGCACAGATCGCGTGGGTGGCGGTCCGCAAGCCCTACCGTGGGCAAGGCGTCGGGCGAGCCATCATGGAGCGACTGATCCGCTGGGCAGAGGAACAGGGTGCGCGAACGGTCACGCTCAATGCTCAGACGCACGCACTCGAATTCTATCGCAAGTTAGGTTTCCGACCGATCGGTCGGCCGTTTTCCATGGCCCACATCGAGCATCAGCTCATGGAGCGCGAGCTCCGCCCGATCCGAACGAAGGGAGGCCAGTGATGCCGTCGATCCGCCAGCCGATTTTGTTGCAAAAGAAGCCGGACTGGTTCCGCGTGCGGCGGGAGCACGGGCCGAATTATCTCGAACTCCGGCGCCTGGTGCTCGAGGAGGGCTTGCACACGGTCTGCCAAGAGGCACGCTGCCCCAACATCTACGAATGCTGGAACCAGCGCACCGCGACGTTCATGATCCTCGGCGATCGGTGCACGCGAGCGTGTCGATTTTGCAATGTCCGGTGGGGACGAAGCGGCACAGTCGACTGGGAAGAGCCACGCCGTGTGGCTGAGGCGGTCGAGCGTTTGGGGCTGGACTTCGCGGTGATCACGTCCGTGAACCGGGACGATCTGCCTGATGGGGGAGCTGCTGTCTTCGCGGCGACGATCCGCGAGATCCGCTCGCGCATCCCCTCGTGTGGCATCGAGGTTTTGATTCCCGATTTCCTAGGAAACTGGGACGCGCTGCGCACCGTCGTCGAGGCACGGCCCGAGGTGATCGCACACAATATCGAGACGGTACCGCGACTCTTCCGTGTCATCCAGCCGTGGGACGATTACGGCCGGAGCCTCGAACTTTTCCGACGAGTGCAGGCGATGGACGACGCGATCGCGCTCAAGTCAGGCCTGATCGTCGGTATGGGAGAAACGTGGGACGAGCTTCTCGCTGTCATGCGCGATCTGCGTGAGGTCGGCGTGGAGATCTTGACCATCGGGCAATATCTGCCGCCGACGCCGCGACATTTCCCGCTCCATCGCTACTACACGTTGGAGGAATTCGAGGAGCTGCGGCGCATCGGCGAGGAGGAGTTGGGCTACGTGTACGTAGAGTCCGGCCCGCTGGTGCGGTCGTCCTACCACGCCAAGGAGCAGTACGAGCGCTATCGCGCTCGACGCCTCGTGGCACGACAGGGGTAAGAATCATGCTCGATGCTCCCGTCGTCGCGCTCCAGCTCGGACGAGTCGACTATCTGGCGGCCTGGGAGTTGCAGCGACAGCTTGCGGCTGCCCGACGGACGGGAGCGATCCCGGACACCCTCTTGCTCCTCGAGCATCCGCCGACGTTCACGACCGGGCGGCGCGGTGGGACGCACCACCTTCGCCTCTCGCCAGACGAGTTGGCTGCTCGCGGAGTGCCCTATTACGTGACGGACCGTGGAGGCGACGTCACGTACCATGGACCAGGGCAGCTCGTCGTGTACGTCATCCTGCGACTCGGTGAAGGGCAGCGGCGCGTGCGGCGCTTCGTCGAGTCGCTGGAGGCGACCGTTCTCGATGTGCTGGCGAGCTATGGCATCGCGGGGGAACTCGATCCACGCCATCCTGGCGTGTGGATCGGCCGCAACAAGATCGCGGCGATCGGGATCGCGATTCACCACGGGGTAACGTACCACGGCATCGCGCTCAACGTCACGACCGACCTGGAGCCGTTCGACTGGATCGTTCCCTGCGGGATTCCTGACCGCGGGGTGACCTCCCTCGCGGAACTCCTGGCTGGCCCGGTCGATTTGGCTGACGTGCAGGCCCGCTGGCTCGAGGCTTTTGCGGAGCGCTTCGGCCGCACTGTCGAGCTCGATTCCGAGCCGGTGCGGTCGCTGGAGGAGGTCTTGCCGCGGCTCACGTCCCGATGGGCGGGAGTAACCCGATCATCAACGATTGCTCGATGATATCGCGTCGAGCGAGTGCTTCGGCGCTCGCGATGCTCCAGCGGAGCGGGTGATCCGGGGAGAGCTTCTCGAGCATCTCGCGGACTTGCCGCATGAGATCGAGCGACTTGTTGAAGGTGAGAACGAGATCACCCTCGCTGAGTTCGATGAGTTCCGTAATTTCCGCCATCGTCGCACCGTTGCACCAGGCGCGCATGGCACCGTAGAAGCCCTCGTGGTGACCGGTGGAGAGCGCGAGACCGTTACGTCGCTCGACCTCGAACACCTCCTGCTCCAGACTTTCGAGACGGCGTCGCAGGAGAACCAGCTTCGTCGGCAAGGTAAAGTGATTGGCGAAGCGCGTCTCGCGATCGAAGGCGAACCAGGAGAAGACCTCAGCGACGTCGGCTGGCTCCAGCCCTTTGAAGAAGTCGCGGTCCAGCATCTCGCAGATGATGAGGCCGTTGGTGTCGAAGACATCGGCCAGGGTGTCAGCCTTGCTGGTGGGATACCCGCGATGCAGGTAGCCGAAATGTTCGAGCACGTTGCGGATTCCGCGCAGGAGCTCGCGAACGCGCCGCTCTTCTGCCGCGATCTCGCGCCCGAGTTGGGCTTCGAGTTCTGCCCGCTCCTGCTCCAGCCGGGCGATGCGCTGTAAATTGCGTTGGTGTTCCTTGCGCCGCTGGCATGCGTGACAAGGATGGCGGAACCGCTGCTGCGTCAGTTCGTGAAGCGTCTGCTGGATGGTTTGGAGCCGTTCCTCGATCCGCCGGCGCTCGGGTGCGATGCGTGCCTCGACTTGCCGACGGTGTTCGAGGAGCATGGCATCGAGATCGGGGAGCGGGCGTGCCGCGACTGCACGCCAGATCTCCTCGAAGGCTTCCGTGCTGACGATTCCCCGGACATCGCTCACTGGCTGGGCCAGGAGCGCCAGGGCTTCCGGAATCGGTACCGGTTCGATATCGTGCGGGACGTAGTCGATCTGCCGGTACTCGGTCAGGAGTTCGGCCGAGCCCTCGCGCGTCAGCACCAGCGCGATACCGCCGTAGGGTAAGCGATTGAGGAAGAGCACCCAGCCACGTTCGCGCGTGTGGAGTGGTGTTCCAGGAGCCATCTCGCGGACGAGCCGGCGCAAGACCGGTCGAGAGGGAACGGCCCAGGGACGGTCGTCGAGATCGGCCTGCAGTTGAGCCAGGTCGTGCTCCAAGTGCCGCTCCTGGCTCTTGGCGTGATTGAGTTGAGCGACGATGTTGCGGTAATCGTAGAGCAGTTCGTCGCCGTCTAGTCCCAAGAGACAGCCGCGCGGTACCGCCTCCAGTTCGTGGCCTACTTGGAGAATCTCCTCCTCCAAGAGCCGGACACGCTGAGCGGCTTGGTACTGGGCCAAGCTCTCTTGGAAAAGCTGGCGGACCCGGTCGCCGCGCGGGGGATCCCAAAGGTTGAGAACCGTGTTGTAGCGGATGGTGAAGGCCGACCGGACCGGCTCGAGTTCGCCAGTCGCGACGGCGAGCACTTCCTTGAAGGAGATCCAGGGGCTGTACGGAACGACGACGTTTCCCCGTTCGTCCATGCCGCGGCGTCCAGCGCGGCCAGCCATTTGCTGGAACTCGTTGGGTGTGAGCAATCGCCGGCGACGCCCATCCCATTTGGTCATACGGCCGATGACGACGGTGCGGGCAGGCATGTTGACACCGAGTGCAAGCGTGTCGGTCGCAAAGACAACTTTCATCAAGCCCTGAGTGAACAGCACCTCGACGAGCTGCTTGAGAATGGGTAGCAAGCCCGCATGGTGAAACCCGATCCCCTTGGCGGCGAGCTGGACGATCGTCTGGACCTGGCTGAGTTCGCGGTCTTCTGGCCGCAAGCTGCCGAGGAACGACTCGATGACCTGGGCGATCCGTTGCCGAGTCGCGCGGTCACGCACGAGATTGACGCGCATCATCGCGAGGCGGGTCGCATAGTCCTCGCAGTCACGACGGTTGAAGAGGAAGTAGATCGCCGGCAGCATATCTTCGGCCGCGAGTGCCTGGATGATTTCCCACGGTGGTGGTTCGGCTTCCTCGGCCTCGCGGCGGCGCTCGGCCGTCAGTCCACCGCGTCCGAGGAGCGCGCGGATTTCGCCGCCGACATTGGAGTAATCAGCCACCTGACGGCCGTGATGATCGATGACGAGCCGCAACTTTCGGTCGTAGAAGTACCAGAGTGCCAAGGGGACAGCGCGCTCGGTGTGGACGATCAACTGGATGGGCCGATGGGTTCGGCTGATCCAGTCGGCAATCTCTTGGGCATTGGAGACCGTCGCTGACAGGCAGATCAGCTGGATGTGCTCGGGGCAGAGGATGATCGATTCCTCCCATGTCGTACCGCGCTCAGGGTCGGCGAGGTAATGGATTTCGTCGAAGATCACGCACTGGACGCTGTCCAGTTCCCACGGCGTCTGGAGCAGCATGTTGCGCAAGACTTCGGTCGTCATCACCACGATCGGGGCGTGCGGGTTCTCGGTGACATCGCCGGTCAAGAGACCGACGTTGTCGCCGTAAATCGCTCGCAAGTCGCGGAACTTCTGGTTGCTGAGCGCCTTGATCGGCGTCGTGTACATGACGCGCGCGCCGCGCCGGAACGTCTCGTAGACGCCGAACTCGGCGACGACCGTCTTTCCCGTTCCCGTGGGAGCGGCGACCATGACCGATTTCCCCTCCAGGAAGGCGAGCATCGCCTCCAACTGGAAGAGATCGAATCGAAAGGGATAGAAGACGGAAAACTGCTCGAT
>DAOTYK010000015.1:0-12028 GCA_034434855.1 Thermomicrobium sp. | reverse complement strand
TCGTCGAGAGGGGTGATCGACTCGACGACTTTTTCGAGGAGGGAGCGGGCTTGGTCTCGGTCGCTCGTGCTCGCGAAGCGCACCGCGAGTGCGGGACGAACCACTGCCGGTCTGCTGTGCCCGAGCCAAGCTCGGATCGTCTCTCGCCAGCTGGAAGGGAGGGGTGATCCGAGCGTGCGTTCCAGGAGCTGGATGACTGCGGTGGGAAGATCGGTGAGGGAGAGCGAGAACAATCCTGAACGGAGTTCCGTCCGGACGAAGTCCTCGACCGTGCGGGCTGCAAGGAGCCACGTCGGGATAGGACGAGAAGATTGGAGTGTCCCCAGAAGCGAGGCAATCCATGTAATTTCGGGAGTGAGAACGGGAAGCTCGAGCGTGAGACCATTCTCGGTCTCTAAGAGAGCGCGCGTGTCGATCTGGGGAACGGAACGCAGGATTCCCAGTGCCCAGCTTCCCCAGATCGTGAGGCGGATCGCTCGGGTGCCGGCAGCCGTCCGTCCACGCTGCACGATCCCTAACCACTCCAGTTCCTGCAGTCGTGCTTCCTCTCGATCGCTGGATGTGCTGCCGCCCAGGCTCTCGCGCAACAGCTGGTTCCACTCGTACCAAGCACTGGCCCGGAGGGTGCGGAGTTGCCGGACCAGCGCTGTCAGCAGGTCACGATCGCGTGGGTCGATCGTCGCGCTCCAGACGCGAAACAACCGTCGCTCTTGCTCAGCGAACGAGGCACGCAGCCACGCTGCAAGACGGGGACGAGCAAGTTCACCCTGAGGCGTGAGCAGGCCAAGCGATCCCGCGCAACGGCGGAGGAAGATGAAGTAGGCGAGAGGATCGCTCGTATCTTCCCGGAACCAGTGCTGGCGTGCTGTCGCAACGGCGAGTGGTCGGGGGGGGCGGCTCTCGCGAGGCCAGGCTGTGCCGGAGCGCAGCAAGCATGCTAGGAGTAGCAGGAGGTCGAGAACAGCTGCGTGGGGAGGAGCCTGAGTCATGACCGAGACATCGTCGATCGGCTGGGGAGCCGGTGTCGAAGAAGTATCGAGGGTCAACGCCGGGAGAACCATGAGACAGCGCGCGCTGCCCTCGAATGTCCGCCAGACCAATCCACAGCGGGCAAGCTCGGTGACGGCGCGACGGAGTTCGCCGAACGTCCAGCGACGATCGCGCAGGAGCTCACTGAGGTGGAGTGGCGCACGTCGGCTCTCGAGATGGGTCAGCAGCTGCTGAGCACGCGGGGAAAGCCCCGCACAGACGCGGTGGAGCACCGTCGAGTCGGCGAACCGGGAGACGAGATACCCGAGGGCTTGATCTCGACTGGTGACAGAGGGAATGACCGCCAAGCCGTATCGCTCCGCCAGTTCGAGCAACTCGTGATCAGTAAGTTGAGTGAAAAGTGTAGGGAGAGGACTGTCCGGCCCAACCGGGTCGGACCGCTCGTGCTCCAGCCGCTGGATCACACGAGCGACCTCATGTGGCAGGAACACGCGTGGTCCCTCTCCGGATGGCTCGCTGGCCAGTAGACCCGTCAGATAGAGTTGGCGGAGAACAGCGATGGTCGCTCCCTCGTCTCGGCCGAGGGCTTGCGCGATCTCGTTGGGGGTGAGCGGAAGGCGTCGCTCGGCCAGGATGCGAACGGCAGCCTCGGCGAGTTCACCCAGCCGTTCCAGTGCCAACGCCACCTGCCATGCGTCGGTGAGGATGGGATAGAGGAGACCAGTAAGTTCCGTGGCACCCTCGGTCGCAGCGATCTCCCAGAAACGTGCGGCTGCGCGCAAACTTTGCAGCGGGCGCTCATGAAGCACGATGAGCAGGGGGCGCATCGGTTTCGCTCCGCTCATTGTCCACACTTCGGGCACAACTGTATGCGTTGGCAATGCGCGGCGGCAAGCGCGACCAATTGGACGGAGTCGGCCTCGCTCCCGATGAACCGATCGCAATAGGCCACTCAGCGGAAATCGTCGACCAGATCGCCGTTTGTCCACCGTAGAGACAGGATAGACGAGAGGGGACGCTAGTCACTGGCTTCCGACGCGACATCGAGTAGGGGGGACGGAACCGGTCGCGCGGGTGAGCGCAGCTGGACGAGATGGTGGTAGCGGAGGAGCAGGACTGCCAGTCCGATCAGCGTGCGGAACCCGATCCCGAGAGCACGATAGGTGATGGCGATTGCAGTCGCGCGTCCGAATCCGATGCCGATCCAGTTGAGGAGACCGACCAGACTGATCTCCGTCGTGCCGAAGCCGTTCGGAACGGGCAGGAAAAGGTGCGCGAGCATCGACATCCCGTGCACGTAGAGCCCCTCTAGCGGTGCGAGTCCGCGCACCGTCAAGGCATTGGCCAATATGATCAGGATCGCGACGGCACACAGCGAAGAGGCGATACTGGTCATCGTTCCTGGAACGAGGGCCCGTCCATTCAACAGGGAGACCAGTGTGCGACGAGCGTCTTCCTCCACTGGAATCAATCGTCGCGTCAGGCGCCAGCGTTGCAGTACGTCGACGAGGGCGGTGCCAGCTCGCTCGGAGCGGGCCATCGCGACCAGGAAGGAAGCGAGGGTCAGTGCTGCAACTGGTGCTACGAGTTGCGCGTTCGGCTGGGGGGAAGCAGCGATCCCGATGAGCGCCAGGAGAGCGACAGCGAAGACGTCACCGAGACCCTGTGCAATGAGTGGAGGAGCGGTGTGACGCAAGCCGATACGACCCTTTGCATGTTCTTCGGCGAGGCGGGCCGAGAGAATCGATCCACCAGGAAGGGCACTCGCGGCTTGGGCAGCCAGATAACTGGTGATGCTGTCGCGGAAGCGCAGGGGAAGCTGCGCCGCCCGGAGATACCAGGCCCATCGGACGGCTTTGATCGCCTCGTTTGCGCTGAGCAGGAGCAAGAGAGCCAGCACCACGCGGGGAGACAAGCGCTCGAGGGTACCGGCAACCACCTCCGGATCCCGAAAGGACCAGGCTACGAAGATGACTGCTCCCGCGATGACCAGTAGAAGCACTCCTCGGCGCATCGTGCCCCCGGCGATGATGAACGAACGAGCCCGGGCGACGCCGTTTGGGCCTGCGTCGTCCGCCCGGGCCCTCAAGACTCGATTTGGATAAATCGACGTTCGTTACAGTGCCCGGGACGCGAGACTCGACAAACAGTATATCTGACTTGCACGGAAGCGAGCAAGAGCTGCGCGTTACCGTGCTCGTTTCACCCTGCTAGGGCCACTGAGTCGCGACAATTTCGGCAACGATGCGGCCACGCGTGATCTCGTCTGGCTGGCCGACACGGTCAGGCCACCACTCGAGCCGCGCTCGCTCGAAGAGCTGAGCGATATACCAGCGACCATCGGGAAGATCCACCCGGAATTCTTCGGTGATCGGGAGACCGAAGACAGCTCGTCCGCCGTAGGCGGACCAGTACGCTTTGAAGCCATTACTCAACGAGTGGCGCGTTTCTTGAAAGTAGAGCCGTTCCGTCGAGTCGGGGAACGGTTCGACCGGCTGCCACGCATCGAATGGCGCAGAGGCGTAATAACCGACCGGGAGTTCGCTCACGTTGCCCGAGGCTGGGTCGTAGTGCAGCACAGCGCGCTCGAAATACTGGACGAACCGCACGGTACCATCGATGCCGACCTCGCGGAAGAACTCGCTGATCGGCAGGCCGTAGCGCTGCCATCCTCCTCCCTGTTGCCAGGCCGCATAGAGAAAGACGGGGACGTTGTGCCCCGTTTCCGGCACGTAGACATAGCGAGACGGGTCGCCAGGACCGACAGGATCTATCGGGGGGCGCTCACCGGAGTGAACGGTGACGATCTCCTCGTAGCCTTGCGGCGGAGCAGGGAGGGGCGAAGGTGGGTCCTCGACCAGCCAGAGGAATGTGACGGTGACCCAGTCGGATTGGGTCATGCCGAGGGCGGCAAAGGCGCCGTCGGCGATATCCATCGCGGCCGGGCTCCTGACCGTGCGGCCCCAACCGTCTTTACCGCCGTTATAGCCGTGGAAATACGCAGCTTGTGCTGCGGGGACGCCTTGTGGCAGTCCCTTCCAGCGGCGGACTTCGGGTGGATTCCAAAAGTCGTCGTCCACGTTCCACGGGCCGACGTCCCACACGGGGAGGACCAGGCTCCGCCCCTTGTATTCGACGAGGACCCGGAACTCGTGCCCGTCTCGCGAGCTGAGTGCGCAGGCACAGGGAAGCGTGACAAAAAAGTCATTGGGTTGGATAATGTGGCCGTTCGCCGTGCGCTCTCCAACCAAGCCGAGGCTGTGGGCGAAAATACGGAAGGTGGCTCGCATCTGGAGGCTGCTCGAGGGGAGATTCTGACCGTTCGATGGGGCGAGGTAATCCGCTAACGCCCACCCGTACCTCTCACCCCACTGGACATTCCACCATACATTGCCGCGAGCGTCGTGCTGCGGTCCACCGACGACGCGAACGGTGACACCCTCTGGCATCACGACGATCACCGGGAAGTCGTAGCCAGGCCCTTCGCGGAGGTTGAGACCGTCACCGTTCGTTCCCATCACAGTGGCGGGCTGACCGACGGTAAGCGTGCTCGCAGCACGCACCGATTGTGTGGGGAATATGGCCAGGAGGAGCACTGCGCAGAGGCAACAGAGTAAGGATCGCGTTCGTTCGCGCATTTTCAGATCCTCCGCGTCCGGACGCACTCGATCGCGTCATGCCCACTCTAGCAAATGCGTGAATGACTGGCAAGCGGGACGAGGAACCATCTCACGGAAGTGATTCGCATCCGATATGGATCGGTTGCGTGTCGGCTGTTTTCTTGCCGTCTCGGCACTGCGTAGGTCGAACGGTGGACGCCGTTTTCCGGCGAGGACGGGCGATCCAGTTTTCTCTGTGTTCTCGATCATGCTCGAAGCAGGAGAGCAGGGTTGGAGGGCTCGGTCGGAGTCTTCACGGGCTGTTCGGGCTACAATCGTGACCGTGTCGGGTCGCGGGGAGCAGGGGGTAGACAGTGACAGCGATCGAGACGCGACTGACGCCCGAACGACTGGAGCAGCTGGAGAGTTTGGCACGCCAACTCCGCCGTACCGTCTTGATCATGACGACCGAGGCAGGTTCCGGGCACCCGACGAGCTCGCTTTCGGCCGTCGAGATCATGGTGGCCCTGTACTTCGGTGGTCTGCTGCGTTACGATCCAGCTCGTCCCGATTGGCCCGATCGTGACCGCTTCATTCTCTCCAAGGGACATGCCGCACCGGTCCTGTACGCGGTCCTCGCCGAAGCCGGGTATTTCGCAAAGGATCTTTTGACGACCCTGCGCCAGCTGGGAAGCCCGCTGGAAGGGCATCCCAACATGCGCCGCCTACCGGGAGTAGAGGCCTCGACGGGCAGTTTGGGTCAGGGGCTTTCGATCGGACTCGGGCATGCACTGGCGGCACGACTGGATGGACGGGACTACCACGTTTTCGTGCTCCTCGGCGATGGAGAAATCCAAGAGGGCCAAGTCTGGGAAGCGGCGATGGCGGCTGCCCACTGGCGCGTCTCGAACCTGGTGGCGATCGTCGATCACAACGGTTATCAACAGACTGGGCCGGTGACCGCGGTCACCGATCCCCGCGAATACGCGATGAAGTGGCGAGCCTTCGGTTGGCACGTCGAAGAAGTGAATGGGCACGACCTGGAAGCAGTGCACGGAGTGTTGCGGTTCGCCCGCGCCTATCGAGATGGTCCGGTCTGCATCATCGCTCACACTGTCAAAGGGAAGGGTGTGTCGTTCCTCGAGCGGGACTTTACCTGGCACGGGCGTGCGGTACCGCGTGATCGTCTCGAGCGAGCACTGGAGGAACTGGCATGAACGTTGGAACGCGGGCTGGTTTACGCATGGGAAAGGCGACCCGGGATGCCTTTGGCGAAGCCCTGCGTGATCTCGGGAGTGTCTATCCTGATCTCGTCGTGGTCGACGGCGATGTGAGCAACTCGACGAGAACCGAGTATTTCGGCCAGGCGTTTCCCGATCGGTTCTTCAATGTCGGAATTGCGGAATCGAACTTGATCGGGGTGGCCTCTGGCCTGGCTGCCAGCGGAAAGCGCGTGGTCGCCGCGAGCTTCGCGTGCTTCCTCTTGTGCAATGCGTTCGATCAAATCCGCATGGGAGTTGCCTTTCCGCGCCTCAACGTCAAGCTCGTCGGAAGTCACGCGGGTATCAGCATCGGTGAGGACGGGCCGTCGCAGATGGGGATCGAAGATGTCGCCCTTGCGCTCGCCCTGCCGGGCGTGGCCGTGCTGGTGCCAGCTGACGAGCATGCGACGCGGGCCGCCACGCGGGCGATGTTGGAATGGGAGGGGCCGACTTACCTGCGCTTGGGCCGACCGCCCGTGCCGGTCATCTACGAGCCACCGGTCGACTTCGTTATCGGTCGCGCGTTCCGTCTGCGCGAGGGGAACGACGTGACGATCGTCGCCAATGGGCTCATGGTTGCGATCGCGCTCGATGCCGCGGAGGAACTCGCTGCTCGCGGTGTGCAGGCGCGCGTCCTCGACCTGGCCACGGTGCGCCCGCTCGATGTCGATGCGGTGATCGCCGCGGCACGCGAGACACGTGGCATCGTGGTGGCCGAGGAGCACCTGCACTATGGAGGATTGGGGAGCGTCGTCGCCATGGTGGTCAGCCAGCATCATCCGTGTCCGATGCGATTCGTGGATCTGGATGATCGCTATGCCGAATCGGGCGCCCCGGACGACTTGTTGCGGGCTTATGGCTTGACGAGCGAGCGCATCGTGGCCGCTGCCCTCGAACTCACCGAACGGATGTAACCGTGGGAACCGAGCGCGCCAAAGAGCGAGCGGCACGCTTTGCGGCCTCGCTCGTCGAGGACGGTATGATCGTCGGGCTGGGCTCTGGTTCGACCGCGGAGCTGGTGGTGCGTGCGCTCGGTGAGCGACTGCACGATGGGCTTCGGCTGATCGGGGTTGCGACCTCGCAACGGACGGCAGCCCTGGCTCGCCGGGTAGGCATCGAACTCCGCGATCCGGATTCGGTCGATCGGATCGATCTGGCGATCGATGGTGCTGACGAGGTCGAGGAACGCTCGCTCGGTCTTCTCAAGGGGCGAGGCGGAGCGCTCGTTCGCGAGAAGTTGGTCGCCCGCATGGCTCGCCGCCTGGTGATCGTCGTCGATGACTCGAAGCTCGTCGCAGCTTTGGGCGCGCGTTTCCCGCTCCCGGTCGAGGTCGTGCCCTTCGGCTGGCGCTGGTGCGCTCGGTGGCTCGAGGATTTAGGGGGCCAACCGACACTTCGTTGCCGTCCGACTGGGCATCCGTTTCGCTCCGACAATGGAAATCTCATTCTCGATGTCGCGTTCGGTGCGATCGCCGATCCAGCGTGGCTCGACCGAACGGTCAAGATGCTCCCGGGTGTCGTCGACCACGGACTGTTTTTGGACATGGCGGATGTCATCGTCGTCGGAAGCGAGACGGGCATTCGCCTGCTCGAGCGCTCGCGAACAGCGAGCGAGACACCGAAAAGGTGAGCGAGCGCGGTAGCGAGGCGACCGTTCATCGTGGTTTCACGGCGAGCAGGAGATGGTCGTGGGCTCACCAGCTGCGGCCGGGCAACGTTCCCGGCCTCCTCGTCCGAGGCAATCGCGGCTCCTCACTGAAGTCAGCACGATCGACCAGACGAGAGTTCCAGTCTGCACTGAGTGCGACGGGGCATGACCGTCACGTGCTGGCTCGGGGGACGCGGACCAGCCGGCTCATGTCGCTGTTCTGCCGCGAGCCGCAATGCGAGCGGGTCTTCCGAGAAGCAGCCTCGTCCGATGCCGAGCCGCACGATCCCGCAGCTTTTCCTGCGTCGGGACCAGCAGATGTCCCTTGCTCCGCTGCGCGCCCTGCGCTATAGTGTACGTACACAGTGTCCGTTCACCATCGCCGAAAGGGGGGAGCGGTGACCGTGGGCCTGGTGGAGCGCTATGTGGAACGCGAGCGGTGGCGGCGCCGATTCCAGCTCGAGTTGGCTCCTGCCCAAGACCCTGAGCCGCTCGTGCGGTTCGGGCGTTCCGCTCCGCCACGAGCCTGGGGAGGACGTCGGCGCTGGCTGGCTGGACTCGGGGTTCTCGCCGCGCTCGCCGCGGAGCGGGCCGGTGCAACGACCCTGCACGTCGTCCAGCCTGGAGAGACTTTGAGCCAGATCGCCGCTCGCTATGGCGTGTCGGTACCGGAGCTCGTACGCGCGAACGAACTCTCGAATCCAGATCATATTCTTGCGGGGGCGGTACTGCGCATTCCGGGGTCCCTGTTGGTCAGCGAGCGCGTTCACCGCGTGGGGCCGGGAGAGACGCTGACGAGCATCGCGCAGCGCTACAGCGTTTCGGTCGAATCGATCAGTCAGGCCAACCGGCTCCCCGATCCGGATCGCATCTTGGTCGGACAGATGCTCGTCATTCCGAGTGCGCCTGAGACAGCAACGGATACCAGTGCGTCCAGCATCCCTCGACGATACATCGTTCAGCCGGGAGACACGCTCAGTGCGCTCGCGGTGCGCTTCGGTGTATCACTCTCGACGCTCGCGGAGGCGAACGGCATCACCGATCCGGATCGTCTCCAGGCTGGACAGACTTTGGTGATCCCGCCGCGCGAACGCGGTGCTGGAGTGCGCCTCGCGGGTGTACCTGCCTACCGGCAATCGTTGCCGTTGAGCTGCGAAGCAGCTGCGGTGAGCATGGTCACGGCCTACTGGGGCAAGCCCGTTTCCGAATGGGTCTTCATTGAAAACCTTCCCTCGCACCCGAACCCCCATCGGGGCTTTCGAGGGAACATGAACGGTACCTTCGGGGGCACCGATGACTATGGGGTCTATGCGGAGCCGTTCGTCCCCATTCTGGAACGGTACGGCTTCCGAGCGCAGGCAGTGTATGCACGTGGGGATGCCCGAGTTCTTCAGGAGGAACTCTCCCTAGGGCGTCCGGTCGTCGTGTGGATGACTAATCTGGCATCGGTCCAGCCCCGCTCGATCGGCGAGTTCGAGGGCGAACAGTTCGTCCTTGTTCCGCAGGAACATGCCGTCGTCGTCTACGGCTACGACGAAGAGCGGGTCTACGTCGTCGATCCGGGCGATGGTCAATATCGCTCCTTCGGGTGGGAAGAGTTCCTGCGGTCCTGGGGGTACTTCGACGGGATGATGCTGCGCATCGTCCCTGCACCGTGGGGCTAAGCGACTAGGCGCGCTGAAAGCAAAACGACCAGAAGCGTCAGGAGCAGATTCGCGGTCGAAATCAGGACGGAAAGATCGAGCAGCTGGCGGTAGCGTTGTCGATCACGTGGATCGGCTGAACGGGCGAGTTCGGTGAGCTGAGGACCGATCAATCGCCCATGCAGCAGAGTCAAAAGGAGAATCAGTCCGACGAGCGTCATTTTCGTCGTGAGAAGTGTCCCATACGTGCTGCGGAACGACAGGAGGGCGCTCCAGGCTACGCCGCGATGCTCGCCGATCGCGAAGCCGGTCAGGATCGCGACCAGCAAGCTGATCCAGGCGAGCGGAGAATAGCGTCGACCGAAGGCAGCGGTGAGCTGGGTTTGCGTCGGACGATCGAGCTGTGACCGCAACACCGGGCGGACGACGAGGAAGAGGAAAAGTTGTCCACCGAGCCACAAGGCCATGGCGACGAGATGAACCCAGCGGACGAGAGCCCAGAGCCACTCGCTCATCCCCACGGTTGTCCTTTCGTTCGCACCGCTCGTGCCAGACGTGTCGGTCTCCGACGCGAACCGGAGTATGCGTGCTGGACCGGTCGATGCGCAAGCGGTGACAGCAGTGCGATCTGGTTTCGGGTCATCAGAAGCTGGCGCTCGCGGAGGTGTGCCTCATGGATTAGGCAACGGTTCCCGTCCCATGGCCAACGCAGAGCGCACCTTTTACGCGACTGTGTATCGTCGCGAGTGTTCGTCCGAGAATTGCTTGACTGCTCGTGAAGCGCATGACTAGAGTTACGGTGACACACCGATCGACGTTGGGCTCTCGGAGTGAGAGTCGACGGATAGCAAACGGTGGCGGAACGAGCAGGGCATGCTCCATGAAAGGGCGGCGGTGGTGCAGCAGGCAGCGAGCGGTTCCGAGCTGGTTATCGGTGTTCCCCGTGAGCGAGCGCCCCGCGAGCGACGGGTAGCGGCGACTCCGGAGACAGTTGCACGGTACCGGAAACGCGGTTTCCGCGTCATCGTCGAGCAGGAAGCTGGCTTGGCTGCTGGCTTCCCGGACGAGGAATATCGGCAGGCGGGGGCGGAGATCGTTGCCGAGCCGGGCGACCTCTACCGGCGCGCTTCGGTCATCATCAAGGTGCAGCGGCCGTTACCGGAAGAGATCGAGTTCTTGCAGCCGGGTCACGTGATCATCGCGTTTCTGCAACCGCTCATCGCGCCTGAACTCGTTGCGGTTCTGGCGGAACGCGGTGTGGTCGCGGTCAGTATGGACACGATTCCGCGGATTACCCGGGCGCAGCCGATGGACGCGTTGTCTTCGATGAGTACGGTCGCCGGATACAAGGCCGTGCTTTTGGCCGCGAATGAGCTTCCCAAGTTTTTCCCCTTGATGATGACTGCGGCGGGCACGATCCGTCCGGCCAAGGTCCTGGTGCTGGGTGCTGGCGTTGCAGGATTGCAGGCGATCGCGACGGCACGCCGGCTCGGTGCGCTGGTGGAGGCGTTCGACACACGACCGGTGGTGAAGGAGCAAGTGGAGAGCCTGGGTGCCAAGTTTCTCGAACTGGATGTCACGACCGAGGAAGTCGGCGGTTACGCCAAGGAACTGGCAGAGGAGCATCTGCGGCGGGAACAGGAGTTGATTCATCGGCATTGCTTGGAAGCTGATGTCGTCATCACGACCGCTCTCGTCCCGGGTCGGCGGGCGCCGCTCTTGATCCGTGAGACGACGGTCCGGGAGATGCGACCGCGCTCGGTCATCGTCGATCTCGCGGCTGAGATGGGTGGGAATTGTGAGCTCACGGTGCCGGGAGAGACCGTTGTCCGCTATGGCGTCACGATCATGGGGCCACTGAATCTACCGAGCGAGATGGCCTATACGGCCAGCCAAATGTACGCCCGCAATGTGGCGACGTTGCTCGAGCACCTTGCGCCGAAGGGCGAGTTCGTCTGGAATCTGGAGGACGAGATCACGCGCGGTGTCGTCCTCACGAAGGACGGGACGATCTTGCACGGTCCGACGCTCGAGCGACTGAAGGAGATCAAGGAGGAAGTACGGTGAACCAAGAACTCCTGCTCGGGCTCTATGTTCTGGTCTTGACCATCTTTCTCGGTTTCGAGGTGATCTCGCGTGTTCCGACGCTTCTGCACACACCGCTCATGTCCGGAACGAACGCGATTCACGGTATCGTCTTGCTCGGTGGGATTCTGGTGGCTGGGACAGCCGACAACCCGTTGACCTTGCTCCTGGGTTTTCTCGGTTGTCTTTTCGGTGCCGGAAACTTGTTCGGCGGCATCGTCGTGACAGACCGGATGCTGGAGATGTTCAAGAAGAAGGAGCCGGCTGCTCGCCAGGCAGGGGAGCGGCCAACGACGGGGGCACCTGAGAAGGAAATGGTGGGGCAGCGGTGATCGAGAACTTGCGTGATGCTGTCGTCGATCTGGTCTATCTCGCCTGTGCAGTCGTCATCATCCTCGGTCTCAAGCGACTGAGTTCCCCGCGCACGGCGCGTTCCGGTAACCAATTCGTTGCAGTGGGGCTGCTCGTGGCGGTGGGTGTCACACTGCTCGATCCGCACATTCATTGGCGGCCGGCCAATATCGCCGTCATGCTGATCGGGACTGTCGTCGGTGCTGCGGGGTCGATCTACCTGGCGCGCGTCGTTCCCATGACGGCGATGCCGCAGATGGTCGCGCTCTTCAACGGAATGGGAGGCGCGACTGCGGCACTCGTGGCTGTCGCCGAGTTCCAGCGGTTCGTCGCCAGCGGATCGGTGGCCGCTGGCGAGCGTGTGTCCGTTGCCTTCGGGACGACTGTCGGTTCGGTGGCTTTCACCGGAAGCGTGATCGCCTTTCTCAAGTTGCAGGAATTGATGACCGG
>DAOTYK010000014.1:0-1803 GCA_034434855.1 Thermomicrobium sp. | reverse complement strand
GCTGGCAGCAGGAACGGTCGCGCTGTCTCCGCACGCGCGATGATGCGATACGCACTCCGATCATCGGCGAGAATCGCATACCGTGGAGCCGCGCGCAATCGCTGGCCGAGCTCCCGTTCTTCCTGATCACTCGCTCGCGGGATACCAGTGACGAGAACCTGCTGCCACTGCTGGACTTCGCCTGCATGCTGCAGCAACATCGCCGAGGTCGCGCCTTGTCCGAGCGCGAGCACGACGACGACCGGTCCCACCCAACGCGGTAAACGCTCCGGCAGCGCGATCAGCGCAAGGACGGTATAGGTTGCCAGTACGAGCGGCAACGGATAGGTAAACCCGAGAAACCGCAGCAGACTGGGAACGAGCGCGAGAACGACGAGGGGCACGAGGCGTCGGGGAGCCCGCCAGAGATTGAGCGCGAGCACCCCGAGGAGCAGCGGCTGCACGACGAGTTCGCGGCCGAACTCGGCCAGCCAACTCCACCGTTCCGCGAGCAGTGCCCCCCAGCGCTCTGGATCGATCACTGCCGCGGCCGGGTCCGTCAGATACATCATGGGGTTACCAGTGAAAACCCAATTGATGTAGGTCCAGCTCGCCACAGCCCAGAGAGCGGGGAAAGCCGTCACCAGCATTTGGCTCAGGGTAGCCCATTCCCCGCGCTGTCCCGTCCTCGCTTCCGACCGGCGAAAGAGCGGTACCAGGCTCGCCAGCGCGAGCGCATAGACGAGCGCATAGAAGTTCGCGTAAAAGGCGAGTCCGAGTATCAGGCCTGCGACGAACCCGCTGAAGGTGTGGCCATAGCGCACGAAATTGATGTAGTAGTGCCAGGCCACGACGATCAAGTGCAGCGTCAACATGTCCGGATACGCCTGCGTAGCCAGAAAGGTATTTGAAGGAATGACGACGACGGCCGCCACCAGGAGCATCCGCCAAAGGCGAGCCAATCCAACGCGTCCCAAGTCGTACCAGACGAGCCAGGCAGTCGCCCCTGCCGCCAGACTCGCCAGCACGCTCGGAATCCACGGCCGCGGGAACGCGAGCACCAGCAAGAACGGTAGTGGCGGATACAGGAAACCGATGACCTCCAAGCGCAAACGATCAGCTGCCAGCAAGGCCTTTGCGGTGACATGCGCGTGCGTATTCGTCAAAAACCCATACCGATACGTCACCAGCGCGAGCGCCAGGAAAGGAAGACTGAAAAGAATGACCCGCACGAGATGAGCGCGCCAGCTCAGATCGACGAGGCGCAGCTCGTCACTCGGCGGCGACGCCGGCTGCGGAACCGGTTTCGAGATAACGGCTGAGGCCATGACGCGTCTTCTCCCAGTAGAAGGGCTTGGTGATCAATTGCCACACCGCCTTGTAGGATGCGATCGAGTGCAGGATCCAATAGAACGGGTTGAGCAGCGCGAAGGGAATGAGTTGGTAGCGACGCCGCTTGAATCCGGCGAGCATGCCGAGATAGATCATCACACCGTTCCCGATCAGGAGATTGAACAGGCTGATGTACAGCACGACCGGCGGAAACAAGGCATCGAACGCGTGGGTACGCGTCACGATCCACGTGAGCGTCAGCGACCAGAGCGGAATGAGCGAGAGAAAGGCAAAAGGCGCCCCACCGATCAACAACACGAAGCCGAACGTATTCCGGATGCCAACTGTGCGGACGAGGCGCAGCGGATGCCGAGTGTGCACCAGAACCGTCTGCAGGTAGCCTTTGATCCAGCGCGAACGCTGGCGGATCCAATTGCCGACGTGGTTGTTCGCTTCCTCCCAGGTGGTGGAGTTGATCACCCCGACTCGGTA
>DAOTYK010000013.1:0-2119 GCA_034434855.1 Thermomicrobium sp. | reverse complement strand
CAGCGAGGTCCCCCTCGGCAACCTGGTACGTGTCGGGGCCACCTGTCAACCCGCTGATCGAGACGGTGCCGCTCAGGCCGCTCACCCACCGCACCTGGCTCGTATCGGTCGGCTCGCTCGCGTCCTGTTCGCCGTTGCCGTTCAGGTCCCACCAGGCGGTGACCGTGTTGGTCCGGTCAGCCGTGCCGTTGGTGAAGGTGAAGGACGCGCGCCCGTCGCTGTCCGTCGCCCCCACGCCGCTCGTCGGATCGGGCGTCCCCTCGCTGCTCACCCGGAAGCGGATGGTGCGACCCTCGAGCGGGGTGTCGTCCGCCGTCAGCGTTGCGGTCAACGTGACCTCTTGGTTGACGAGCGCGAGCGTCACGCTCGGCTCGAGGCGCAGCGAGAAGTTCGAAAGGGTCAGTGCCGGATGCCGGGTCGGCGTGAGGACGAAGACGCCCGAGCCGTCACCAGCCACTTGGTAGTTGACCAGATTGGAAATGCCGACGAGGAAGCCGGTACCGCTCCCGGCGCCGTCGGTCACGCCGACGAGGGCCGTGCCGGTGAAGTTGCGCGGCACGCTGGTGAACGTCGTGCCGAAGTCGCTGGGGTAGGGATAGATGACCGCGTAACCGCCGGCCGGGACGGCGACGAGCACCGGGTTCTCGCTCGTCCCCACCTGGCTGGGAGCGACCGCCGCACCGTTGGCGCTCAGGATCTGCACGTTGGCCAGTTGCTGGCGACCGGTCGGATTGAAGAGCGTGAACCCGCTCGTGTCCCCCTGCCCGGTCGCGTCACCGACCTGGAAGAGCGGCAGTGCCAGGCTGTGGGTGAACCAGGCCCGGCCGGTGACTTGTCCGGCCGTGCGCGCCTGCGTCTCGGCGGCCGACCAGCTCTGCTTGCTGCCCGCGACGTCCGGAGCAGCCGGCGCGATGTAGCTCATCGCCTGTCCTTGGCCCGGACCAGCCAGGTACTTGACCTCGTCCACCGCCGCCGCGAACGGGCGTTGCCCGCTGATGACCACCGCGTTGACCCGGGCCGGATCGAGGCTCGGGCTGGCGCTGATGTCCGGACGGTAGATGAAGGCGCTCTCGCCCGGCTGGAGCGTGATCGTGGAGAGTTCGGGCGGGGTCACTTGCGCGATGCCGTTGCGGTCGTAATAGGTCAGCGTCAGTGTGTTGGCGTTGGCCGTGTCCAGGTTCACCAGCGTGATCCCGGTATTCCAGTTGTTGTAGTCGCGGAAGACGATCGGGGCATAGCGCGTGCTCGCGCTCGTGCGCGGCACCCCCTCGTTCGTCAAGAGCATGCGCCAGGACGGCTTGTACCGCTCGGCGACCACCGCCACACCGGCCAGCTGGGCATCGACGAAGGCGGCACCGACCCATTCGGGCGGGACGACGCTCCCGAGGTCCAGCGTCCAGGTCTCCCCCGCCGCCAGCGTCTGCGTCAGCGTGTAGCTCGCGTTCCCGGCGATGACGCCCCGCGCGCGCCCGAGCGTCACCGTGACCTGGTTCTGCTGGTTGCGCAGGTTGGCGATCTTGACGACCGTGTTCCAGCCGGAGTTGGTCTGGACGACCGGGAGGACCCAACTGCGCCCCTGGTTCGCCGCGTCCCAGTCGTCGTCGCGCGTACCGGTCGCGCCGGAAACGAACTGGAAGGCGCTCGACGTCCGCAGGTCGTTGCCGAGCGCGCTCGGCCCAGCGTGCTCGACGACGACGCTGATCGCTGGGTTGCAGGCGATGGTGCAGATGCCCAGTTCGTTCAGGATGGAGCGGCTCGTGTCGGGGAACTCGGCCTCGATCACCAACCCAGCGCTCCCACCGGTCGGCACCAGGCCGAGTCCGGCCAGCTCGGCCGCCGTGAACGCGCGGGTAGCCCGCGGTGCCAGCGTGTACGGGCCGCGGATCGTCCCACCGATCCGCTGGTTGCGCAGGCGGATCTGGATCGGGAGCGCCTCCAGATTCTGCACGACGACGGTGCTCCAGAGCGGGCCGAAGCCGCCGGGCAACGTCTCGGCGTTGTAGACGGCTGCCAGCGTGACGCGCGCCTGCTGCTGACTGAGCGGCGCGGCCGCTCGCGCGTTCGGCAGGAGCGCCATGAGGCTGCTGGCCGCGAGCGCCAGTGCCAGGAGGACGCGCCA
>DAOTYK010000012.1:0-8513 GCA_034434855.1 Thermomicrobium sp. | reverse complement strand
GTGGCGAGTTCTTGCATAGTGAACTGGTACCCGCCATCGCCGACGAGCGCGACGACCGCAGCTTCGGGGCGCGCGATCTTCGCCCCGATCGCCGCCGGCAACGCGAAACCGAGCGTGCCGTAACCGGTCGGAAAAAGATACGTTCTCGGCTCGTAGACTGGATAGTGCCGGTTGCCGACGTAGGCCATCATCGTCATGTCGTTGACCAGAATGCCATCGCGCGGTAGCGCCGCACGGATGGCTCGGAGCCATTCAGCCTGACCTGCTCCCCAGGCGTTCGCGAGCGCCTCACGCTTGGTCGCCTGCAAGACGTCGACCGGCCATCCCTGCTTGGAGATGCCGCGCGACGCGAGCTCGCTCAACAGGGCCCGCACCGTTTCGCGTGCATCAGCGACGATCGGGAGCGTCGGCGGATAGTTGCGCAAGATCTCCTGAGCATCGATATCGATCCGGATGCGCCGGTCCGGCAGCGGCAAACGTCCATTCGCCGTATCTTGTGCACCCAGCTTGGATCCGATCACGATGACCAGATCCGATTCCCGCAACACACGCTCGACCGCGTTTTCGGGTTCCCAGAGATTCCCGAGACAACGCGGATGATCCTCGGCAATCGCCCCCTTTCCCTGCAAGGAGGTGACGACTGCCGCTCCCGAGCGTTCAGCCAGCGCAACCAGTTCAGCCGTCGCGCCACTAGCGACCGCTCCCCCACCACAGTAGAGAACCACGCGCTCCGCTTCCTCGATCATGCGAGCAGCTAACTCGATGGCCGACCGCCTCGGTTGGGAGCGCTCCATCACGGGCGGTGCGAGTTCAGCCAAATCGATCTCGCCACAACCATGGAGAACATCCAAAGGAACCTCCAGATGCGTGGGGCGCCGTCGCCCACCGATCGCTTCCGCGAACGCCGTGCGGAGGAGTCGGGGGACATCCTCCACTGAGCGCGCACGATCTGCCCATTTCGTGACCGCACGCATGATGCCGAGCTGATCCTTGCAGTCGTGCAGGTGGCCGAGCATTTGCCCCTGCCAGGCTTGCTCGACGTTCGATGCGATCACGACGACTGGGGAGGAATCGGCATACGCCTCGCCGATCGCTGTCGCGATGTTGGTCACGCCAGGTCCGGTAATGACGATGGCCACACCGGGCTTCCCCGAAACGCGCGCGTACCCATCAGCCATGAAGCCCGCACCCTGCTCATGCCGCGCGAGCACGTGGCGCATCGGCGACGAATAAAGCGCATCGTAGATCGCCAACGTGTGAACACCCGGAATGCCGAAAACGACCTCCACGCCGAGTCGCTCGAGCGTGCGGACGACCGCTTCTCCACCAGTGACCCGCATCGTTTCCCTCTCCATCCACCATGCCAGCCAGCGCGGCGATTATACGGCCAGATGGGCCGGCACGGCGCCTCCCGGGCGCGACTTCTGCTCGACTCCCGCAGGCTGACGACTATGGCGCGGGTTGGTCAGTACTGCGGTCCTTCGCTCATCGCGCTACTGCTCGCAAAACCGGCGATCTTCCTGCATCATCGCGTAGCCGCGCCACCGAACAGCCGCCCCAAGTTCACCGCGTCGTTTCTGCTCCGCAGCCGTTCATGACGAGGGATCTCCCAGCTGTGTCACGTCACGAGCGGTCTGAGCACTGGACCGCCGGTTCCTTGCCTCTCGTTGGCAATCCAAGAGGAATCGCCGGCGCCCCACCCGAGTCCCTCTTTGCCGATTCCGCGGCCGACTCTGTTCAGTCCGTCCCGAATTCGACTCGACCGACTCGGTGCCCGACGCCGGCTGTAGACACACCACAACCGGAACCCTCTCGGAAGCCCGTTCCGATGGATCATTCCATTCGTTCACGCGCTGGCCCCGATGCCCCGATCGGTCAGGGCCTCTCGCTCGAACCAACCGAGTTCGCAGCACACGTGCACTGGGTTTTCACCCATGGTTCCGCGCCGAGAACGCTCTCCGAGCCTCGGCGCGATCCGACCGGATGAGCGACCTGCTCCAGCCGAGCCGATCGTTCTCACGTTCGACGACGGCTACCGTAACTTCTACGAGCAGGCATGCCCGATCCTGCGTCAGGGAGCTTTCGTGCCACGGTTCTCGTGGTCACCCGATCGCTCGACTCGCCGCGCTCTCTCACCTGGGAGATGGTTCGTGAACTCGATCGCTCAAGGGCGATCGAAATCGGCATTCATACGGTCCACCACGTCGATTTGACCCAGGTGTCCGCTGCACAAGTGCGAGGCAGAATGCACCGAGTGCGCGACAACGCTTCGAGAGGCACTCGCTCATCCGGTTCTCGCCTTTGCGTTATCCCGCTAGTAAGGTCGATCAGCGCGGGAAAACAGCGGCCGCCCTGGTTGGTCACCGCTCAGCCAGGCCGAGCGGGGGCGGACGATGACCCGCTCGCTCTTGCTCACCTGCGCGTCGCGGGAGGAATGACACTCGAGCAGTTCGCAGCACTGCTGACCGTGTCCAGCTGAGCACTCAGCTCGGACGTCCGCGGGGTTCCAAGATCCTGACCTCCGCGACATCACCGACGAGCGCAGCCAAACGTCGGGCATCCTCCACCGACCCGACGACCGTCCCATAATGCATGGGAATCACGACACGTGGTCGGAGCATGCGTACCGCCTCCGCGGCTTCTTCTGCCGTCATCACGTAGGTCCCACTGACGGGGAGAAAGGCGTAATCGACCGGACCGAACTGCGCCATCTCTGGTATAGCGTCGGTGTCACCGGCGAAATACCAGGTGACACCCTCCGCTCGGCAAATGAACCCGACGTGCTCCCGTTCTCGAGGATGGAATGGCACTCCAGGACTGCGAAACTTGTTCACGTTATAGGCTGGTACCGCACGAATCGACAAGCGACCGTATTGCACGTCACCGCCCGGCCTGATCACGTGAATCGGGGGTACGAGTTCACGAGTATTGGCCGCAGTGGGGTTCGCCACGACGAACGTCTGGTGAACGTCGCGGATCCTTGCCACGTCGCCCGGTGAGCAGTGATCGAAGTGCTCATGGCTGATCAAGATGACATCGGCCGTCGGCTCACCGTCCGGAATCCGGAAAGGGTCATGATAGAGACGCAGCCCAGCAACGTCGATCCGAAAGGCCGACTGAGCGTACCACGTGATGTCGAATGTCATCGTCCGTTCTCCTCTTCGAGCGGCAGCGCGCGAACACCTGGTGAGTGCTCGCGTGGCCGAACATTCCCCGATCGGACTACTCGACGCCGAGTTCGGGCAACCTCGTCGCGCTGCGATCGACCAGGCGAGCTGAGGGTGTCGTTCGAGCCTTCAAAAGAGAACAAGCCATGCTGCGGCTGACTCAGCGCCGGTTATCTGTCGATCGCACCCGCACCCAGACGCGCCTTCGACCAGTGTTCGGTCGGAGCACGACGATCCTCGCCGAGCCTAACCGGCTCGATGTCAGCTCACCCGCTCGGCCTGCCCAACCGCTTGTGGAGCGATCGGCCCCAGCAAACGTTCGAGGGCCATGATGTGGCTGCACGTGCCGAGGCCGAGCGCCTCGAAGGAGTGGCACGTGCAACTCCAGCTCCCGTCCGCAAAATGGACGTCGTACACATCGTGCTCACCGCGGAACCGGACGTGCAGGGACTGCACCTGGACCCGTTCCGGTTCCGCAGCGTAGCGGCGTGCCTTCTCGATCTTTCCGATGAGGCTCGAATTCATGATCCAGCCCCCTTCCGGTCCGTCCCGTCGCGCCTGACCGACTATGAACACGCAGGGCACCAGGCCAGCTTCCCAGTGCCCTCGACCACTCTTCAGTTGGCGGACCACCGTGCATTTCGGGGTCCTCGCCTTCCTGCTCAGGGGTTTCTGGCCAGATTATAGCGCATCGCTTCCCGAGGCAACAGATTCGACACGAACGCGTCGGGAATCTCACCCATCTACCGCGCACGAAGCCGCCCCGAACCGGCGTTGGAACTTGGCTGCCCACGAGCACTCCTCCTGTCCCACAAGATTCCGCCCGTGATTCCTCTCGCACCCCCTTCGCTGTTGGGAGGCCGCTGACCCGGCGCGGGGGCAGGAACTCGTCGTCGAGCGGAGATCGCGTTACACTCCGACGGGGGTATCGATGGACGCCAGTATCGCTGTGCTCGCTGGTGGCCAGAGCCGACGCATGGGGCAAGACAAAGCACTGCTGGACTTTTGTGGCGAGCCGCTTCTCGCTCGCGTTTTGCGCCGCGTTCGACACCTTACCGACGACGTCTTCGTCGTCGCGAGCGATCGCCCAGCGTACGCCCAGTTCGGCGTCCCGATCGTACCCGATCGTATCCAGGGAAGCGGACCGCTCGGTGGGATCTATTCGGCACTGCTGGCTGCTCGCCACGAGTATTGCCTCGTGCTCTCCTGCGACCTTCCCTTCGTCTCACCAGATCTCCTGGCTGCCTTGCTCGCTATCCCGCGCGACTATGACGTGCTCGTGCCGACCAGGGCAGAACGGACTGGCCAAGGCGGAGCGTTGACGTATGAAACACTCCACGCCATCTATTCGAAGCGCTGCCTGTGCGCGATCGAGCGACAGCTCGCGGCCGGTAACCTCAAGATCGTGAGCTTTTTCGCTGAGGTTCGCGTCGTCCCAGTTCCAGAGAACCACCTCCGCACCATCGACCCAGAGCTGTTGTCGTTCGCCAATGCCAACACTCCCGAGGCCTACCGTGCAGCCCTGGAGCGAGCGAAACGGACCGAGCAGTGTCTCGAGCCTCCCCTGGAGGGCAGCTCATGACAGCACGAGCGATCGCCACCTTCGCCGAGCGCGCTGGTCGCCCGCTTTTGATGGGCCGTTCCTGGGCTGTCTCGAGTGGTCATTCCCTCGCCTCTTGGGCAGGTGCCCGCGTGCTGGACCGCGGCGGCAGTGCCGCCGACGCCGCTGTCGCTGTCGCCGCGGCGTTGAACGTAGTCGAGCCGCACATGTCCGGTATCGGTGGTGATCTCTTCGCCCTCGTCTACGAGGCAGTGACTTCGACCGTCTGGGCGGTGAACGGTACAGGGCCGGCACCGCTGGATGCGACTCCGGAGCGCTTCCGAGACGGCATTCCGGAGCGCGGTCCACTCGCTGCTTCTGTTCCGGCTGCTGCCCGCGCTTGGGAGTTACTGGTCCAACGCTGGGGCCGGCTGCCGCTCTCGGTGACCCTCGCACCGGCGATCGAACTTGCCCGTGACGGCTTCCCCGTCAGCCATAATCTTGCGGCCTACATCGAGACCTACGCTGATGTTCTCGCCAGTTATCCCGAAACGGCCCGCACCTTCCTCCCCACTGGTTCGCCACCCCGCCCGGGCGATATGCTCCGTCAACCCGATCTCGCTCGCACGCTGGAAGCGGTCGCTGCGGAAGGCGTCAATGACTTGTACGAAGGTGATCTCGCCGAGCGCTTGACACGTGCTGTCCTGGCAGCTGGTGGGCTGTTGACACGCGAGAGTCTTCGACTGGCCCGAGCAGCGATCGTCGAGCCACTCCAGCTGGCGTACCGAGACTGGACTATCTGGGTCCCGCCGCCGAATTCCAGTGCTCATACACTGCTCGAGATGCTCGGTATCTTGCAGTACTTTCCACTCGCCAGGTGGCGCCCGCTTTCGCCCGAACTCCTGCACGTGATGATCGAAGCCAAGAAACTCGCCTTCCTGGATCGTGAACGCTTCACCGGAGATCCCGATTTCGTTGGTCCTCTCCCACCCGACGTACTCGCCCCTGAGCGACTGCAGCGGCTCGCGGCAACGATCGATCTCGCGCGAGCGCGGCCGGTGCTCCCGACTCGACCCGTCCGCGAGGACCACACGACCTCGTTCTCGGTCATGGATCGCGAGGGTAATCTCGTCGTGGTGACCGCCAGCCTCAATATGGCATTCGGTTCCGCGTTCGTCGCCGGCGATACCGGCATCTTGCTGAACAATCGCATGACCTACTGGCACTTGGAGCCGAATCACCCGAACCAGCTCCAGCCGGGGAAGCGCGTTCGTCACACGCTCAGCCCAGTCTTGCTCACCAGACCGGGAGAACGGCTCGGTCTCGGAACTCCGGGGAGCGATGCTCAAGTGCAGATCCTGGTGCATGTTCTCGTGCATTGGCTCGAATACGGTTTCGATCTCCAGACAGCCATCGAATTGCCGCGCTGGCGTCATCGCGGTCCTGGGCACGAGTCCAATTGGCCGCACGGCTCTCTCGACCTCGTCCAAGTCGAGGGGAGACTCCCCAACGCCACGATCGAGGGGCTCCAAGCACGCGGCCATCGTGTCGAACGGCTGGCCCGCTGGGGTCCGATCGGCTCCTGTCAGGGGATCCACTGGCGTGGCGCTGCGCGTGTCGTCGAAGCTGCTGCCGATCCGCGGAGCGACGCCTATGCACTCGCCTGGTGAGGGGATCCGACGATGCTGACCACGTGGCGGCCTTCAGGGATCGTGACGTTTACCAGTGACTATGGCATGCGTGACAGCTATGTGGCACAGGTCAAGGGCGTGATCCTCGAACGGGCTCCCACGAGCACGATCATCGATGTCACACACGAGGTAGCAGCCCAGGACATCCTCGAGGGAGCGTTCCAACTCGCAACCGCTTGGCGGGCTTTTCCTGTCGGCACGATCCATCTGGCTGTGGTCGATCCTGGTGTGGGGAGCGAGCGGCGCGCAGTCTTGATCCTGGCGGATGGGCATGCCTTCGTCCTGCCAGACAACGGACTCGCGACCTTCGTCCTCGCGGAGGCGCAACAGGTCGCTGCTTGGTCGCTCGACCGATCAGAGTGGTTCCGGCAGCCAGTTTCACCGACCTTCCATGGGCGAGACATCTTCGGTCCGATCTGTGGTCTGCTCGCCAGCGGGCTGGCCCTGGCGGAAGTCGGTACTCCGCTCGACCCAGCCTCCTTGGTGAAACTCCCGATCCACCCAGTCATCGCGAGCGGAGGAAGCGTCGTCGGCTCCATCGTGTCGATCGATCGTTTCGGGAATTGCCGCACCTTGATCCGGCGCGAGCAGCTTCCTGGCGAACCGGAAGCGCTCTCGATTCGTTGCGGTCAGCTGGAGTTGCTCGGTATCGTGCGCACCTTCGCCGATGTCGCCCCTGGCATGCCGCTCGCTTATTTCGGAAGCCACGGTGGCCTGGAAATCGCCGTCCGCGACGGCAATGCAGCGGCAACCTGGCACCTCGCGCGGGGCATGTTGGTCGAAGTCCGCCGCTCGGTCAAATGACCGCGTGCTATACTGCCGAGAGAAGCGGGAAGGTAGATAGCATGGGACGGGTGAACACGACGAAGACACGCCGCAAGACGACCAAACGGACCGCTCGGGCAAGCGCACCTGTCCCGACTCGTTCGACATCGCCTTCTCCAGCCACACCCTCCGGAAGCCGGTCAGCGGCGCAACCCCAAGAGATCATCAGCCCATGGGGACGAGTCGACGAAGAGTATGCGCTGATCAAAGCTGATCTGACGCGCCTCCTTTGGGTCACCGCTCTGCTGCTCGGCTTGCTCCTGTTGCTGACGATCGTCCTGCGGTGAACCCGACGAGAAAAGCCCTCGTCCCATGGTGGGGAACGAGGGCTCGCTGGTCTGCGACAGCGTCCTCACTCGCTGATCGTCTCGTCGATGTCGAACTCCACGACGAGCGCATCCTCGTCGACCGCACTGAGCGGCTCTTCGGTGATCTCCTCTTCGCTCTCGACGATCTCCTCCCCTTCGACTTCCAGCACCTCGGTTTCTTCCTCTTCTGGGAAGAATTCCTCTTCTTCGATGATCTCTTCTCCTCGGGCAAAAGCTTCCGGAAGGTATGGCCGCGGCGCAGCGATCTTCGGCTGGGGCGGGAACGACGGCGTATCCAGCAAGTGGGGCACACGGAAGACTTCCCGGAGAATCACCCGCAACGTATCGCCAGTGAGCTGGACGACGAACGCGCGGTATCGGTTCCCCTCGCGGGTGAGCCGGGCCACGCGACGCGCAAGGCGTCCCTCGAGTTGCCCGAGGCGAGTGCCGTCAGCATCGAGAACGTTGACAGCATCATCTCTGAAATCCAGAAAGACCTCTTGCCCAGGGAAGAGCTGTGCCAGCACAGCCGGTGGAGCGGGTCGCAGCAGGTCCGTTACATAGGTTCGACCCATCTCCTCAATGAACACGTCCGCGCGCGGTGCTGGTCGCCTCACCGGCACCGGAATCGTGCCATCGCTGGTCTGGCTCACCAACCACTCCAACCGGGTCACGTTCCGCTGGGCGATCGCGTTGCCCGGCTCGATCTCCAGCACTCGCTGATAAGCGGCCAGCGCATCGGCGACGCGACCCAGTTCGGCCAAGGCGTGACCCAAACGATTCCAGGTAGCGACATCGCGCGGGGACAACTCAGTGATCCGTTGATTGAGTTGAACCGCCCGCTCCCAATCGCCTTGAAAAGCTGCCTGCTTGGCCGCCTGTGTCAAGCGGCGCAGCAGTCGTCGCTCATGACTGCCCTGATTGGTCAGCATCGACATCGTCGTACTCCGCCTCCGTGCGCACTATCGTGTCAGTATGGCCG
>DAOTYK010000011.1:0-14690 GCA_034434855.1 Thermomicrobium sp. | reverse complement strand
TGTCGGCACCGGAATCGGGCGGTTGCGCGAGGATGTTTCGGCGATCGTGCGGGAAGCGCCGATCGCTGGTCGGGAAATCACGACACTCCCCGGAGGAGGTGCCGTCGAGGTCATCGGCAGTCGCGAGGGCTGGGTGCGCGTGCGGCTCACGGATGGGCGTGTCGGTTACATCGATCGTGCGTCGTTCGCCGACCTTCCCGCTCCCACGCGCGAAAACTGGGGTGCGTTGCTCTTGCGACTCTATCGCGAGGGAGAGGAAGTCCCGCTCCGCGAAGCGCGGCTCCCGGTACAGGAACTCCCCGACGAGAGCCACGTGACCTTCCGCTTCGCTCCCATCGCTGATTCATACCGAGTATCTTATCGATTCACGATCGAGGCAGTCGGATCGGCCCCGGGTCACGCGGTGACGTTGTGGAGTGATGCAGCGACGGAGACGCTCGTGTTTCGCCCGACCTATGCGACGCAGGTATTGGCCGAAGCCTCGCTCGATGCAGGTCGCTGGTCGGGGGTGGAGAGGACACTGGAGGTGCATTTCTCCCCGATCCAGCCCACACGCGACGTCTATCTGCGGCTCATCGTCGAAGCGAAGGAGCGACCGCTCATCGTGCACTGGTCGATGGTGCGTCCGCCGGGCAATTTGCCGCTGGCGAGCCGCGACGATCCGGGAATCTGGGGCGGGCTGGTCTTCAATGCCCGTTACAGCGAAACGGTTCCGATCGGCTGGCTCGTCCGTACGGTACTCGTCCGGTCGACTCGCTCGATCGTCAGCGATCCTGTACTCGGCATCGGGTACCTGCTCGTGACGAGTGGTGGGCTCGGTCTGCTGGCTTGGAGCTGGAGGAAACGTGGTCGTCGAGCGGTCGTCTCGTAATTGCGTCTTGTGCGGCACGCGCTTCACCGGACGACGGTTTCTCTGCTGCCGGTGCAGTGAGCGTTTTCGGCGAGAACGACCGAGTCGCGAACTCCGGCGCCGATTTTACGAGGCCGTCGACCAACTGTACCCGAGTTGGGCGAACACCTTCGGCTCGTACAACATGCCGCAAGCGCTCTTGGCCGTACTCGATGCGTTGCCTCACTCCGTGCGTATCCTGGAACTGGGGTGTGGTGGTGGGGCACTCTTGCGGACACTGGCTGAGCGCGGCTTCGAACGGCTCGTCGGGCTCGATTTGGCCCGGACTGCGCTGGAGGAAGCGCGCCGGCGAGCAACAGCGGCCGCGCTCGTTTTGGCCGATGCCGAACGCTTACCCTTCCGCTCGCGGAGTTTCGACGTCGTGATCGCGACCGACCTGATCGAGCATGTCGATGATCTGGATGCGCATCTGGCCGAAGTAGCGCGTGTCCTTCGTCGCGGTGGCTGGTACTTGGTGAAGACTCCGAACCGCCCCCTCGCCGAGTTGTATTACCGATTCGCTGGGTTAGACGATTATCCGTTCTGGCATCCTTCGATGCTGTCACCTGGTGAGCTGCGGACACGATTCGCCCGACACGGCTTTACGGTACGGATTCTGGCACAGCCAGCTTTGACACCCGCGCAGCTGCGCAAGGTGCCCACACCGTTCTTGCGAAGCATCGCAGCCCGGCTGCCAGTCGCGCTCTTGCCCGTGTGGCTGCGGCCTCATCTGGAAGCGCTCGCTGAGCTGCGAGCAGAACCGGACAGCAGCGGCAGTGGAGATGGTTGACGTACACTGGAGGAACCGACCCGGGGAGCGCAGGCAATGGCGCTGGTGCGTGGTGGCTCGGTTGTTTTGCTGCTGGTCATGCTCGTCGGTGCTTCCTGTGTGGCGACGAGTCCACTCGGGCCATCGCTGCCGGCACCGCGTCCCGCAGCCACGGTGACGCCGGATCAGACCAGTCAGCAGCGAGCGGAAGAACTGCCGACAGCGCTGGAAGGCGAAGCACCCGATTGGCTGGCGACCGTTACACCCGACTCGGCGTACCGAGACGATGTGGATGTGCGCGAGCTCTATCGCGATCTCTTCGCGTATGCGGACATGCCGCTCCGTTATCGCGGCACTCTTTGGACAGTCGTCGAGCAGGGAGACCTGTTGTTCGTGCAAGTACGCGTTTTCTTTGGGAGCAGGCCGCAGGACTGGCGCGCGATCGTCGTCATGTTCCCTCTGTACCGGTTCACGATCGAGCGTGCGCGACTGACCGAAGGAGCGAGCGTCGTCGTGTGGGGGCGACCCCGGACGATGCTGGAGTTCACCGACGATGCCGGGAATCACGTCGCCCAACCCCTGCTACTCGGTGACGGCATAACGGTCCTCGAATGACGAGTGCCCCGTTCATGCGAACGGGGCACTGCTCCGTGGCGCATACGGGATTCGAACCCGTGATCTCCGCCTTGAGAGGGCGGTGTCCTTGGCCGCTAGACGAATGCGCCGCGGCACTGGGCAGAGTATACCACCTCCGCTGATACCTTGTCCAGTTGTCTCGCCGCGCGATTCTCGACCAATGTGCCGAGTAGGGTATCGGCATTGGCTCGAGTCGTGCCGATCCGGTGCATTTGACGCAGCGTATCCAGCTCGACTATACTGCACCGGAAACTTTCGCCATGCTGCCGCGTAGTCGTCGGTCAGCTCGAGCGCAGAATCCGATGCCGAGAGGAAACGAACGAGTGAGCACCTTGGCGGAGCGTCTGCTCGCTGATCTTCAAGAGGCGGTCAAAACGGGCGATGTGACGCGTCGCGAAGTGATTCGGTTCCTGCGTGCCGAGATCAAAAACCGAGAAATCGACAAAGGACGCCCCTTGACGGACGACGAGATCATCGAGGTCATCCGTCGTCAGATCAAGATGCGACGCGAGGCGATCGAGCAGTTCGCACAGGGCGGGCGCCAGGATCTGGTCGAGCGCGAGGAAGCGCAGATTCGCGTCCTGGAGTCCTACCTGCCGCAGCAGCTGTCACCGGACGAACTCATGGAGCTCGCCCGAGCTGTCGTCCGGGAAGTCGGCGCGACTGGTCCACGTGATATGGGCCGCGTGATGCCCGTTCTCCGTGAACGGGTGGGGGCGAGAGCTGAGGGACGTGCCATCGCCGAAGCAGCGCAGAAGGCGCTCGCTGAGGTCGCGGGGAGTTGACCTCGAGAGACGACGCAGCGAATCGAGGTGACGAGCGCCAGTGCTGTCTCGTATCGATCGCTTCTGGTCCGACTCTCTCCTGTCGTTCATCGCGCTGCGTCATCGAGCGCGTCATGTCCTCGTCTGGCTCGGGGTCTTTTTCGTCCTGTGGGGACCCCTCGCCGCGCTGGTCTATGGCGCCTGGGAAGCGAGCGGGATCGCGCTCCAGCCGGGGCAGATCGCCGACCGGACGATCAAGGCTCCGTACACGGCGACGTTCGAGTCGCGCTTGCTGACCCAGCAAGCGCGGCAAGAAGCCTACGACGATGCGCGCAACATCGTTCTCGTCCGCGATCCGGCGGTGGAGGCAGCCCAACTCGAAGCGCTCAACCGGCTCCTCACTCAGCTGGACGCGATTCGAGCCCAACGGGGTAGCGATCTGGCAGCGGCCACCCAGCAAGCCCAGTCCGCTCTCGAAGGATTGGGTGCGGAAGATGCCCAACTGCTGGTGAGCCTCTCCGATGCGAGCTGGGGTCGGATCGAGGGAGAGGCCCGGCGGCTCCTGGCCAGCGTGCTCTCCGGTGAGGTTCGCTCGGACAACGTGGCGCAAATCAAGGAACAGCTTCCGGAACGCGTGTCGATCGAGTTGAATCCCGTCGAACGTCGGCTCGTCGTCGTTCTCGTCCGACCTTTTATCCGTCCGAATGTCCGCGTGGATGAGCAGGCGACGCGTGCGGCACGCGAGGCGGCTGCTGCAGCTGTTTCTCCGGTCATGATCACAGTGCAAGCCGGACAGGTGATCGTCCGCGATGGGGATCCGGTCACACCCGAGGCGCTGGAGAAGTTGGAGTACTTCGGGCTGCGTTCTCCGCGCCAGTCCTGGCCTGAGTTCTTGGGATTGCTGGGCGTTCTGGCACTGTGGGCGGGAGGCTTTGCCCTCGCGCTCTATCGCTCGGTCCAGTATACCAGGCAACCCCGCCAGCTCTTGTTGATCGTTGGTCTCGTCCTGCTGACGCTCGCGGCTGGACGTCTGCTAATGACCATCCCGGATTTTCGTTATTCGTTTCCGGTCGCCGGAACAGTGATGCTCTTCGCGGTTCTCCTCGACTTGCGCACTGCGCTCTTGGCGAGCTGGTTTCTCGCATTGGCGCTCGGGATTCTCGACGGGTTCTCCTTGCTTACCACTCTGGTCGCCGGCTTCGGGAGCCTGGTCGGCGCGGTCGTCGTCTGGCGAGCCGAGCGGACGGTGACCTTCCTCTGGGCTGGCATGGCTGTGGCAGCAGCGACCGGTGCGACAGCACTAGCGGGGCTCCTGGCTCTCGGGCGTCAGATGGTCGATCTCACTCAGCTGTGGAACGTGCTCCTGCAGAGCGGGATCAATGGGGTGCTCTCGGCGAGTCTCTGCTTTTTGTCCTTCAGCTTGCTCGGCCGGTTACTCGGCATCACGACGCATCTCCAACTCTTGGAACTGGCGCATCCGACGCAACCGCTTCTGTCCCGGTTGGCGAGGGAGGCACCGGGTACGTATCACCATAGTCTCGTCGTGGGCAATTTGGCCGAAGCAGCAGCCGAGGTCGTCGGTGCCGACCCGCTCCTGACTCGCGTGGGTGTGCTCTACCACGATATCGGCAAAGTGCTGCACCCGGAGTTGTACGTGGAGAATCAAGCCAATCGCCTCAACATTCACGATTCACTCGATCCGCTGACGAGTGCTCGCTTGATCAAGGAACATGTGACAGAGGGTGTCAAACTGGCCAAACGGGCACGCTTGCCCAAGCCGATCGTCGATATCATTCAGCAGCACCATGGGACGACCTTGATCAAGTACTTCTACGCCAAGGCCAAGGAAGCCGGCCTGGCCGTCGACGAGCAAGAGTTCCGGTATCCTGGACCACGACCGCAGTCCAAGGAAGCTGCGGTCGTCATGCTGGCAGACAGCGTCGAGGCGGCGGTGCGTGCAGCCGCTCAGGCTGGGAAGTTGTACGAGCCGGGTGATCCACACTCGGTGTCGAAGCGCCTCGCGGAGATCGTCGACCGCGTGATTCGTGAGCGCTTGGAGGACGGCCAGTTGGATGACGCCGATCTCACCTTCCGCCAGATCACGGAGATCCGGCGCGTCTTCCTCGCCATGCTCGAGGGGGTCTATCACCCACGTGTGGAATATCCGGAAGTTCGCCGCGAACCGGTCGTGACCGGCGTGGACGAGCGGGCAGCGGCTGAGGCATGAGCTGGCCACTCCGTGTCGGAATTCGCCTGAGCGAGGGGCTCGACCGACCGGTCTCGGTACGACGGCTGGCCCGCTTCCTCCGTTTCGTCGCCGAGCGCGAGAGAGTCACGGGAGAAGTTGGCGTCTGGATTTGCCGCGATGACGAGATTGCCGAACTCCACGAGCGCTTCCAGGGAATTCCGGGGCCGACCGATGTCATGAGTTTCCCGGGAGAGCCACCGTACCTCGGTGACATCGCTGTCTCGGCGGAGACAGCAGCCATGCAGGCAGCCGAGGTCGGCCACAGCACAGGACGCGAGATCGCTTTCCTGACCGTTCATGGCTTCTTGCACTTGATCGGTTACCACGATCTGTCGGAGCCGGAAAGAACGCGTATGTTGGAGCGCCAGGAGGAACTGCTCCATGCCTTCGAGCGCGTCGAGCCGGGACGCTGGGAGCCCGTTGCGCGCCAGCGTCGTCATGACGGTCAAAAACGAGGCGACAACACTACCTGAGCTTCTCGCCTCGCTCGCCGCTCAGACCCGTCGGCCGGACGAAGTGATCGTCGTCGATGGCGGGTCAGACGACGGGACGATGGAGGTGCTGGATCGGTGGCACGATCGGCTGCCGCTTCGCGTCATCAGCCTTCCGGGAGCGAACATCGCCGAAGGACGGAATGCGGGGCTCGCGGTCGCAACTGGCGATATCGTCGCTGTCACCGATGGGGGTGTTGTCCTCCAACCCGACTGGCTGGAGCGACTGGTCACGCCGTTCGAGGAACCTGACTCGCCCGACGTGGTCGCTGGTTTTTTCATCGCTGACCCACGTACGGCAATCGAGCTGGCGATCGGTGTCACGACGCTACCCGATGCCGATGAAATCGATCCGCAACGCTTTCTCCCCTCCAGCCGGTCGGTCGCCTTCCGGCGCAGCCTGTTCGTCGCAGGAATCCGCTACCCGACGTGGCTCGACTATTGCGAGGACGTGATCTTCGACTTGCGCCTGCAGCGAGCGGAAGCTCGTTTCCGATTCGAGCCGCAGGCGCTCGTCCGGTATCGCCCGCGCCCCTCGTTGGCAGCGTTCGCCCTGCAGTACTTCCGCTATGCCCGTGGCGATGGGAAAGCTGGTCTCTTTGCGGCTCGGCACTTGATCCGCTACGCGACCTATCTCGGTTTCCTGCCGCTCGTCGCCTGGCAGCGACGTTGGTGGCTCATCGCGCTCGCTTTCGCTGGAGCTGCTTCGTATCTGCGGCGCCCGTACCGGCGACTCTGGCGACGACGACAGCACTATCCGCGGCATTGGCTCGTTCGAGCTGCCTTGCTGATACCCCTGGTGCGGCTCATCGGCGATCTGGCCAAGCAAGCAGGGTATCCGTTCGGGCTCGTCTGGCGATGCCGACGGTATGGGATCAGGCGGACGTGGCGGTCGATTCCTGAGTCGATGCCTCCAGCAATGCTAGACGCAGGAACTCCGCTGCCCACAATCCGATCCGCCGGCGAATCTCTTGCGGATGCGACGTGATCTCGTGCGTGCGCGTCACGACGGTAGCCGGCGTGCTCGCTGCCAGGGCTGCCTGCCCCACACTGCGATCGACGGTCGGTCCCGGATCGATGCGAACGATGATCGCCAGGCCACACTCGCTTCCCGCAGTGACCGCGGTACGCTGAGCGAGATCGCGGGCGACCTCCTCGAGGGAGGAGTCGACGGGCGGCTGGGTGGTGAGGATCGTTGCAGTGCGCAGGAACTGGCCGGCAGCTGGTTCCTCGGCGAGGAGACTCGTCAAGCGACCACCGCTTCCCCATTCGGTGATGGCGAGCGTCCAGCCAGCGCGTGCGAGCAGCTCGCCGATTGCTCCCCCGAGCGTCGTGTCATCGGTCCCGTACACCGCCGGACCGAGCCGAGCGCGGAGCGCGCGCTCGACCTCGTCGAGAAGGCGCTCAGCCGCACCGGCGTCGGGTGCGTGCGCCGTGATCCGTACATGGACGCCGTCGTCCTTGGCGTAAGTTGCGATGCGTGCGCGGCTGGTCGCGATGAGATCGTGGATCCGTTCCTCGACCAGCGATTCTCCCAAGCCGATCGTCTTGAGCGTGCGGAAGCGAATCGCACCACCGCCGATGTGGGGGAGCAGGCGTGGAACAGCCTGCTCATGCCACATGCGCGTCATTTCGCGGGGAACTCCCGGCATGGTCACGATGATGTGTCCATCGCGGTGGACGAACCACCCTGGAGCGGTGCCGATCGGATTCGGGAGCGGCTCGCACGAGGGAATACGCGAGGCTTGCTTGGCGTTCCGTTCCGGCATGGTGAGGCCACGGGCAGCGAAAAAGGCGCGGATATCTTCGAGCAATGCGGGATCGATCGTGAGTGGCTCAGCCAGGAGTTGCGCGATCGCTTCGCGCGTCAGATCGTCCTCCGTGGGCCCGATCCCTCCAGTCGTGACGATGAGCGAGGCATCTTCCCAGGCACGGCGGAGCACCCGCACGATCCAGTCGAGGTCGTCGCCGACCTGCGCGACCCAGCGGAGCGGAATACCGAGGGCAGCGAGTTCGCGGGCGAGGAAGGTGGCGTTGGTGTCGGTGAGATGCCCGTCGATCAGCTCGGTACCGATGGAGAGAACGACCGCGTCCATCGCGCGCCCCCTGCTCGCGTACCACACCAACAACGAGCGAGCAGGGATTTCCCTGCTCGCTGCCCAAGTACCCTCGGAGGGATTCGAACCCCCAACCTCTTGGTTCGAAGCCAAGCGCTCTATCCCTTGAGCTACGAGGGCCCATGCCCTGCGAGAAGTGTAGCAGATCAGCGGCTCACTCGGCTAGTCCTGCTCGCGAGAGGGGTGGCCTGGCTGAGGCTCCGGACCGTTTCCCCATCGTCTCGAGCGCCAGCGGGATACTCGTTCGGACGGGATCGTCACGATCCTGGTACACGTTTGCGAGCCAACACCCGAAGACGCCCGGATCGTCGTGCGAGCGCTGCTGCAATCGCGATCGGTGTGGTCGCCACGATCGCAGCGAAATGCAACCGGGCGAGGACATGCTCGGTTCGTCGCCAGCCCTTCGCGCGGGCTAGCAACCGAAGTCCCCACGCCCACTCGAGGCCGTGCCATTCGTGGTGCACGGCGACGATCTCCAGGCCGACCTGAGCGCACGCGCGACGCAGCGTCGCTGGCGTGAAGACGCTCCGGTGGCGTGGCGGGTCGTATCCCATCCACGCGGAGCCGAAGCACCGCGCTGCCCAGGAGTCGCCGTTGGGTAACCAGAGCACGAGGGAACCTCCTGGGCGGAGGAGTGCAGCCACTCGGGCCAGTGCTCGACCAGGTTCGGGGAGGTGCTCCAGGACGTGCTGCAGCAAGACGGTATCGTAGGCGGCCGATGGGAGAGGGAGCGTCTCGAGGGTGCCCACCTGTACGTCCAGACCATACCGGAGAGCGATCTGCGCTGCAGCGGGGTCCGGCTCGATCCCGCTCACGAATGGGTTACCAGCGGCCCGAATGATGAGAAGGAGTTCGCCGGTCGCGCAACCGATTTCCAACACACGACGCGGCGGAGCCAGGTAGGGCCAGAGCAGGCGGACTTCGCGCCGCAGGAGAAGCCGCCGGGCCGCCGCGGTCCAGCCGGTTCGACGATAGGGATCGTAGCCAGCTGGATAGAACAGCGCTTCGCTGCCGGGTTGGGGTTGGGGAGTCAAGTAGCGAAAACCGCAAACCCGGCAGGCGACCAGCTGCACAGGGTGGGGCAGCGTGCCGTAGCGGGTGTCCTCTAGCCAGCCCAGTGGCTGAGGGGCATCCGCGCCGCAGAGGCCACAGGAGACCTCGACCAACTGGTACGAACGGTCACTCATGGTCGTGCCGGTAATGGTGACGGATGCTGTAGTCCTGACGCGGAGCGGAATGGGCGATGAGCTCGGCCAGGAGGCCGGTCAGGAAGAACTGCGCGCCCAGCGTCATCAAGAGGACGCCGAGCGTGAGGAGCGGTCGATGCCCGATCGGATGCCCGAGGAACCACTGGAGAGCCAGATAGCCATTGATGACGGTCCCGAGGCCGAGCGCTGCGAGCCCGAACCAACCGAACAAGTGGAGAGGACGGGGACTGTACTGGGTGAGGAACAGCACGGTCAGCAAGTCGAAGAGTCCGCGAAAGAAGCGTGCTGGCCCGAATTTGGAGCGCCCGTAGCGGCGCGGGTGGTGCGTTACGGGAAGTTCGACGACACGAAAGCCCCGAGCGTGAGCGAGGACCGGGATGAAACGGTGAAGCTCTCCGTAGAGCGGAATTTCCCGCACGACTTCGGCCCGATAGGCCTTGAGTCCACAGTTGACATCGTGTAGCCGGATCCCAGTGAGAACCCGCACGAGTGCGTTGAAGACCCACGATGGCAAGCGCTTCGTCCAGGGATCGCGACGCGGTGCTTTCCAACCGGTCACGAGGTCGGCTCGCTCGAGCGCGTCGAGCAAGCGCGGAATCTCGCGCGGATCGTCCTGGAGGTCCGCGTCCAGCGTGACGATGATGCGCCCCTGCGCGGCTCGGAAACCGGCTGCGAGCGCGGCGGACTTACCGAAGTTCCGTCGAAACTCGATGACCTGGACGCGGGGATCGCTCACGAAGAGCTCGTGGAGCAGGTGTGACGATCCATCCGAACTCCCGTCGTCGACGAAGACGAGTTCGGCTCGCAATGGGAGGGTGGCCAAGGTTTCGCACAGCGCGCGGTAGAGTTCCGGAAGGCTTTCCGCTTCGTCGTAGACGGGGATCACGATCGAGAGATCGACCGGCTCAGCTGGTTTCGGTTGCCAGTGCCGGTCCGCTTGGGTGGATAGCCGTGTCGCGGCCGGAACTGTCATGCATCCTACCCCTTCCCGCTCTTCTCTCATGGTATCGGAGCAGATCACCAGCTGCCAGCGTGCTGGCATGCGTTCCCTGCGACATGATCGGTTCGAGCTGGCTACTCGCGAGGTGTCTCGCTGGGAAAACGAGGCGACGAGTTGACCGACAGCTCCTGGTTATCTCGAGGGGGCGAGTCCAGGTCGACTCAGACCCGGTGAGAGACATACCAGCGCCAACACGACGCCCGGGCGGTCGGCATACTCCTTGCGGAAAGGGGGAAGGATGCGCGCGCTGGATTTCGATGCCTGGTTGCTCGACTTGGACGGCGTCGTCTACGTGGGCGATCAGCTCCTCCCGGGAGTCGCCGAGGCGGTCGCGACACTGCGAGCAGCGGGCAAGCATCTCCGTTTCCTGACTAACGATCCACGACCGACGCGCGAGCAACTCGCTGAGCGCTTGCGCCGTCTCGGCATCGACGTAGCGGTCGAGGAACTCGTGACGTGCGGATGGGCGACCGCCCGGCTGCTGCCTCGACTCGGTATCGGCAGTGCGTACGTGGTCGGGAGCGCCGGACTGGCGGAGGAACTGCGCCGCGTGGGCATCACCGTGGTGGACGAGGGGGTGCCTGATGCAGTCGTCGTGGGAGCGGACGAGCGGCTGCAGTTCCAACACGTCGTCGAGGGCAGTGTGTTGATTCAACGCGGCGCTCGTTTCATCGCGACCAATGCCGATGCATCCTACCCGATGCCTTTCGGAACGGTGCCTGCCACCGGGGCGGTCGTCTGGGCGATCCGTCTCGCGACCGGACAGCGCCCGCTCGTCGTCGGCAAACCGGAGCCGCTGATGTTCCGGCTCGCACTCGAGACACTGCCATCGAGCGCGTCGGCGCTGGTCATCGGTGACCGGGTGGACAGCGATGTCCTCGGTGCGCATCGCGCGGGACTTCCCGCGGTTCTCCTAGCAAGAGAGGCGCCGGATTTCCCCGCGCGCGACTTGCGTCGCCCGGAGAGGGTCGCGGCCTCGCTCGCCGAACTCGTGGCGACTTCCCCAGAAATACCACTTCGGCCGTACGAGGACGTGAGGTGGCCTGAACGTGTCGTGGCCGGTGTCATCCTGGTCGTCGTCGACGAGACGATCGAAAGGGTCGCGCTGGTGCCGGTAGCCGGCGACTGGATGCTGCCCTGGATCGCGGTGGAGCCGCTCGAGTCGTTTGCCGGCGCTGCCCAGCGACTGCTTACGCGGTTCCTCCCGTCGCAGCCGGTCTCGCTGACCTTCCTGCCAGAAGTGATCGACGGAACCCTGCTCGTCAGCGACGTCGATGGGGCGCTCATCCAACTGGCTGGACCAGTGGCCGTCGTCCGCAGCACCGGGAGCATGCTCACCGGTGGCGCGGAGTGGCGCGAGTTCGCATGTGGCCGCCAGGTGCTCCCGGCCGATCACGCGCGGGTGCTGGAACTCGCGCTGGGTGCGCTCGATTGAGCGCGGGCGACGAGCAGCGCGGTGTCTGGATCGGTGGTGGCGATCCATCGCTGCTCGTGAAACCCAGTTCTTTCCAGCCATGACTCCAGATCCTGCGCCGTTGGATTGCGTCCGCGCTCAGTGGCCAGGAGCATTTGGAGATCGTGAAGGGCGTGTCGAAGGATCGCGCTGGGTGACGCTTGTGGTGGCGTGGCGCGGATCGCCAACCAGCCGGTCGGGAGCAGTGCCTGCCGAACGCGTCGCAGCAGCCGCTCGGCCTCGTGCTCGCCCATACCGTTCAGGACACCGAAAAGAAGAACGAGGTCGTAGTCTCTCCCGAGCGGGTCCTGGAAGAAATCACCAGCCTGGAGATGGATCCGGTCACGGAGTCCCTGCCGATCGACCAGCTCGCGCGTTACCGCGATGACCGGGGGACGATCGAAGACGGTCGCCTGGAGCCCTGGATGGAGTCGCGCGAGCGCCATCGCGTATTCCCCATGGCCACCGCCGAGATCGAGAACGCGCGGCCGAGAACGATCCGCCAGAAGCGGCGACAATGCTTTCGCCACGTCCTCGCTCGTCAGCCGGGCGACCTCGTACAGCATGAGGGTGAAGCGGCGCACCCAATCGCTGGCATCTTCCTCGCGGCGACTCGCATCCGGAGCGCGACCGGTTCGCACCGCTTCCGCGAGCAGCCCCCAACGACGATAGAAGGCTGCTTGGGCAGCGAGGAAATGGGCGAGCGAAGACGGTGAACTCGGGACGAGCGTCTCCTCGCTCGACGCGGTGAGCTGCCATCCTGCTGGTGTTTCGGTAACGAGGTCGAGAGCGGCAGCGGCGCGAAGGAAGCGGGCCAGCGCTGAGGGGTCAGCTCCGACAGCAAGCGCCAGATCGCTGGTGGACTTCGGTCCGTCTACGAGATGTTCGGCGATCCCGAGTTCGGCGAAGGTGATGGCGAGTGCAGCGATGCGGAAACTGTGCGCGAACTCGAGGATGCGTTGCTGGGATGGTGTGGGAGGCATCGTCGACTCCTTTTTCACCCAGCTACCACGAGCGGAGCAAGGGACGAGTCAGACAGGTCGGACCGCCGGATCGATTATGCGAGATCTCTTGACCGTCGTAGACAAAGACTGTACAGCCTGCTCGTTCGAGGGCAGCGATCGTTCGCTGGTTTTCCTTCAAGATGACGCAACGCCGGGGAGCGAGTGCGAGCACATTCGGTGCCTGGGTCGCGAACTCGTCCTCGGGAACAGTGATGATTTCGATTCTGCGGTCGACGAGCATTTCCGCCAGCCGCACGGGGAGGAGCGGCAAATACGCTACGATGAGATCGGTATCGACCGGACTGAGGAGCGAGAGCAGGTGCAGGCATTCGCCGGGGCCATGCCAGTGCGGGAGATCGACCGCGATGACCTGGACAGCCTGAGGGCGGAGCAGATCGGCGAGCTGGGCGATGCCAGTATCGTTCGTCCGGTAGCTGCGGCCGACGATCAGGGTCTGCTCGTCGAGCCAGAGGCAATCGCCGCCCTCCACGGTGCCTGGTGACTGGATTCGGCCAACGATCGGGATCCCGAGACGTCGCAGCACCTGCTCGAGGGCAGCGACCTCCGGTTGACGGAGTTCCTTGCCCATACGCAGGAGGATGGCTCCTGCCGATGTGACCAGGACGGGGTCGAACGGGAAGATGGCATCTTGGAGAGCTGGGTCCTCCGGTTCGACGACGATGGTCTCGATCCCCTCCCGCTCGAGCAGGGTGACGAGTGCGGCATGCTCGGCAGCCGCACGCTCGTCGTCGATCGGGTGGAGGTAGCCGAAATCCCGCCAACTGTCCGGATTCGGGGGTGGAACAGGCCGAACGAGTAAGACCCGCCGGAGCGGCGCGACCATCGACTGTGCACCCCATCCGGTCGTCATCCGAGAAACTCCCTTCAGCAAAATGCCTCGTGAGCGCCAGCCGCAGCGCTCACGAGGCTCACACCGATCGCTCGGTTCAAAGCGCTTCTCGCCACATGGCCCAGAAGTTGTAGCTGTTGATGTAGATCGGGTTGGGGACGTAGCCGCGAATATCCTTCTGCAGGACAGTGGCTTTCTTGATCTGGGCATAAAAGATAGCGGCTGGATCGTCCCAGGTGAGAATGCGGACGATCTGCCCGGTGAGGCGCCGGATCTCGTCCTCCGTCGCCGCATCCTTCAGCTGGTTCATGAGCCGATCGACCTCCGGATTTTGATAGAACATCGCGTTGGAACCCTTGGAACCGACCGAGTCGGAGTGATAATTCGGGTAGATCTGGTTCCAGGAATCGTTGTAGTCCGGCCACCATCCACCGGACATGAAGTGCGGGCGCTGTTCCGGCGGCGTATCACCGTAGGCGAGTTCCAGAAGCGCTGCCCGCTCGACCTGCTGGAGCTCGAGCCGGATACCGATCTGGGCGAGATTGGCCTGGAAGAGCTGAGCCATTGCGGCATCCGTCTGATCGCCGCTCGAGTACATGTAGGTGAAGGTGTCGCCTTCCTTGATTCCTGCCTCGCTGAGCAGCTGCTTGGCCTTTTGTAAGTCGGTCGTATAGGTCGGTATGGAGGGATCGTAACCGATGACGGTGTCGGCGATCGGCCCGTTGATCGGCTTGGCATAGCCGCGCAAGACCTTTTCGATCACTTCTTGATATGGCCAGGCGTAACAGAATCCCTGACGCGCCTTCGCATTCAAGAGGGCGTAATTCATCCGGATCCAGTCGACCTCGGTCGTGTCGTACTCGACGATCTGGAGGTTCGGATTCTGCTTCATCGCCAAAAGGTCTTCCGGATTGATGTAGGCGCAAGCGTGGGCTTCGCCCGTCTCCATGAGCTGGCGCCGGGTCGCATCCTCGGGGACGACCCGGGCGATGATCCGGTCGAAGAAGGGCCGATCGCCATGATATTGCTCGAAACGCTCGAAGACGAACCGTTCCTGCTGGAGGAGTTCGACCGCCTTGTACGGGCCGGTGCCGACGATGTTCTGGCTGAACCAGTCGTGCGCGAATTCATCGTCGGCAGTCTTGTGCTCGTCCCACGCTTTCGGCGAGACGACCAGCGGCCCGTACTCGGAGGCCATCGCGGCCAGGAAGAGTGGTTGCGGTTTGGTCATGACGAACTTGATCGTCGTGCGGTCGACGAC
>DAOTYK010000010.1:0-4210 GCA_034434855.1 Thermomicrobium sp. | reverse complement strand
GTATCGAAGCGATAGGGGCCCAGTTCCAGATAGCCGGCTCGGCCGCCGGGTCGTTCCAGCGCCTCCACGACGGTCACCTGGTATCCAGCCGCCAACAAGCGAACTGCCGCAGCGAGTCCACCGAATCCTGCTCCGATGACGACGATGCGCGACATTCAGCGCTCCTCTCCAGCAAACTGCGTGGCGAAACGTTCGTCGGACGGTACTGCGACCGGCTGGGAGCCCCGCACTGCGACCTCGAGCTGGCGTGTCGCCAGGGCAACGTCGGTTCGGCTCGTGACCACGATCGGCTCCCCGATCGTGACGACGATCGGGGAGCCGGTGGTCTCCAATTGGACGGGGTAGACAGGAATCGAGGTACCGAGTCGGGTAGCCGCCGTGCGAGCGATCCACACGGCTCCTGGAGCGAGCTGATCGGTCTCGCTGCGACGCGTCGGTAGATGCGGGTCGATCAGCGGGTACCCCTCCGGAAAGACGACGAGCAGTTGACCTGCGGTGACTCGCCGAACCGCTTCGCGCAGGCCGCCGACGAGGAGTCGCTGTGCCTCTCGTGGCGAGTAGATCTGCCCCGGTCGGTCGATCTCGCGCGGTCGGACGATCGTCGGCCAGCCAGCGGTCCGGCAGAGCAGTTCCATCAAGCGACGCCAGCGTCGATCGGGTACCCAATCGAGGGCTACCAGGAATCGTAACGGGCGATCGATCGTCGCCAGGAGAGCTCGACCATCGTCGAGGTGATGGACGTGCTGAGCAGCTAGGATCGCCGGCCCCGACGGTAGAGGCTGGGCGGTGCGGAAGACGATCGGTCGACGGAGGGTGAGACGGGCAAGCCTGCGGAGCACGAGCCAAGAGATGTGCTCCACCACAGGTTCGGCCTGTTGCCGATCCGCACGGTGTGTGCCAACACGCGTCCAGTCAGCAGCGAAGAATGCCAGCGTTGCGGGGAGCAGGCCGGCAACGAACGCCAACGCGATCGGCCCCCACAGTCCGACCGCCGCGCACAAGGCGCTCGCAAACAGGATGTTGGCGGCGTAGATGGCATACGGGAATGTGGCCGAGCGGAGTACGGGTTCGGCGCGCCAGGCCCAGCGACTAGTGGCTGTGAACGCCAATCCGGTGAGAGCCCAACCAGCGAAGTTGATGACTGGCATCCCGAAGTAGGAACCGGTTTGATGCCAAACCCAAAAGCGTGCTTGCATCGCCTCGTGCGCCATCGCCGGATCGAGTACGAGGTCCCAAACGACTAGAAGCCAAACGCCAGCGAGCACTGGAGGCCAGGATGACCCGCGACGGGGCAAGTATCGGCGCAGCCGAAGCGCCAAAAGATAGGACGCGAGCCCAACAGTGAACCAGGAGAGCGGGATGGTGAACGGAACGCGATCCAGAATCTTGTAGCCGAGCCCGCTCGTATAGCTGTAGTTGCCGAAGGGCCAGCCAGTGCTGGTGCCGATGAGTTCGGCACTCAACGAGATGGTGACACTGAGCAGGAAGAAAATCAGCGTTCGACGGGGGCCGATCGCACTCCAGGCATAGACGAATAGTGCGGCAGCGCCGAGCACGATGTAGGCGACGCCGCCCCACCGCATGCCGAAACTATAGACGGAACGGCCGAGTTCGAGATGGGCCCAGAGGTCTGGTCGCTGGAGCGCGATCGCGATCCCTCCGACGCCGAAGAGGAGCGCCACGACATAAGCGCTATAGAGAGTCCACGCCAAGCGACTCGCGCGCATGCTGCACGTCCTTTCCGATCGGTCGTCCACGCCAGGTCGGCCGGCGGTCCCAGCTGCTCGTGAAGAGACGCACTACGACGAGCGGATCAGCCAAGGGAGCAAGCCAGTACCAGATCGGTCGCCGTGGGTAAGCGCGACGGATTCCCCACGCCATCCCGAACCGAACCGCGAGTGCGAGAAGAGCGGCTGGCCGCAAGGCAGCGTCGCGCCAACTCGCCAGGAACAGCGGTAACCAGGCACCCTGGGTACCGAGGAGAAGTGCCATGTCCAGCAGGTTCCGCCATACGGGCCGCTCCTCGTTCGCTGGCAGCGAGCGCGGCCAAGCATGCCAGATCGCTCGACCGTCCCGATACATCGTGACGCTGGAGTTATCCAGCGCATCCCAGAAGGCGACCCGGTGACCGAGCTGCACGAGGCGACGCGCCGCGACCACGTCCTCGGCGTTGCTATGGGCGAGAGCGCGGAGGTCGTCGAGCGCCTCGACGGCCCAACGGTGCAGGAGCATGGCTTGCCCATTGGCCAAGACGTCGCCGGGCTCGGAAAAGAGTCGGCCGGGTAGTCCATAGCGATACACGAGGGTGGTCAGGAAAGTGGGATGGAGGAGCCAACTACCGAGGTCCGGCATCGGTCTTTGATGGAGGGCCACGCTCCCACAAGTGACACCGTGCTGCAAAGCGAGCGCGAGCATCCGCTCGGCCAGGGTGGGTGCCGGCCGCACATCGGCGTCGACGATCAGGTACCAGTTCGCTGGGAACTCCCGGCAGGCGGCCACCAGGCCCCACACCTTGCCGTTCCATCCAACCGGCGGTGAACCGACGGAAAGCCAGCGGATGCGTGGATCGCGAAGTTGGTAGGCGGCGACCAGCTGGGCTGTTCGATCGCTCGACCCGGTGTCGACGACCACGATGGCGGAGACGAGCGGCGGTTGGCTGATCAATCCCTCCAAGCAGGGCGCCAACCGACTTTGTTCATCCAGTACCGGCACGATCGCGACGATGCGCTCATTCGGTGGTCGAGCGTCACTCCCCGATCGGCGGGTCTGCCGCCGGCGCTGGCGAGCGGAACGGACGAGTCGTGCCAACACAACGCTGTGCGCGACGATCAAGAGAGTCGAGAGCAACCATGAAAGAGCGCGACCGCTCATCCGTCGATCCCTTCCCCCAACGCGATGAGCAGACGCGACAGGAAGGGGAAAGCGGGGTGTTCGGGCCGGACGAGTTGGTGATCGCCCGGCGTTTCGATGAAGTAATGCAGGTTCCTGAACGCGCGGACGAACTTCCGGGTCTCGCGTGCCGGCACGGTCGTGTCGTTGAGACCCTGAACGATGGAGACTGGGCTCGTGACCGAACGGGCTGCTTGACGGGCGCGTTCCGCGGTCATCGCGAGTTCGCGCAGCAGACGCCAGGGTAAGTGGAGCGACCGCAACCCATCACGCACGAGCGGATCCGAGGGATCGAGCATGGGATTCCATCCGGAAAGCGCTTGCCGAACAGCTGGGTCATCGAAGTCGACGCGGGCGAATGGTCGCAGGCCGGGGCTGAAGCGCTCGAGAAGCGGAATCAGGCGTCGGTACCAGAAGGGCAAAGGCATTCGTGAGAATGGAGCGAGGAGAACCAGCGCAGCCGGTTGTAATCGTGCCGCGACCATGGTCGCGAGTGCACCGCCGAGCGAGAAGCCGACGATGACCACTGGCGAGGAGATCCGGCTGGTGGTCCGCAGGAGCGTCTCCTCCCAATCGGTGAGGGTCACCGTTGGCAGTTCGTCGATCCGGGCACCGAATCCTGGCAGAAGCGGAGCCACCACCGTGAAGCCCTGACGGTGAAGGATTTCGGCAAGCGGTCGCCACTCGGCTGGTGTGCCCATGAATCCGTGAGTCAAGATGAATGCCGGTGATCGACCAGCCAACTCGATCGGTTGGTGTTCCGGTGAGCGGAAAGGTTCGCTCAAGCGATGCCAAAGCTCGGACATGGGCAGGTTCCTCCGCGAGAGAGGCGACGATGGATTTTCCAGGCTCGGAGCAGAGCTGCCGCTTTGTCATCGTAACCGGCAACTGCTCGCAGCCGTATGGTGTCGAATTGGTTACGCTCGATGACCTGGAGGATCGCGCCGTAGACTTCGGCGGACACGATGATGGCGAGGCGAACGCGAGGCGGCAGGCACGGGTAACCACGGATCGCCTGCCTGTAGAACTGACGGGCACGAGCCACTTGGAGCCGGATCACGGCTTGTAGTCGATGATCGGGTGGACGGTACTCGTTCGCCAGTCGCTCCACTTCGCTCGGGTCGACGCCGAAGCGGGCGAGATCTTCGAGCGGGAGATACACGCGCCCGCGACGCAGATCCTCGCCCACATCTCGTGCGATGTTGGTCAGTTGCATCGCGATCCCCAGTGCATTCGCGGCTGAGAGCCCGGGTCGACAATGAACACCCAGGAGAGGAGCCAGTGTCAGGCCGACTGCACCGGCGACTTGGTAGCAGTAGTG
>DAOTYK010000009.1:0-15368 GCA_034434855.1 Thermomicrobium sp. | reverse complement strand
GTGCCAATGCAGTGACCAATATCAGCTTTTCGGTTTCCAACCCGGCCGCGGCGCTCCGGCAAGCACGCGAGCTCGCGGTTCGCGATGCCCGCGAGAAGGCAGCTCAGCTCGCCCAGCTGGCCGGTGTCGGCCTCGGTGCGCCGCTGCGCATCGTCGAGTCGACGAGTTCGCCACCAGTTCCGGTGCCAGCGGTCGGCGCGGGTGGTCCGGAAGCCAAGGCGGTTCCGGCCGGGGAAGCGACGATCGTCGTGACTGTCTCGATCGATTACGCGATCCAGTGACGCCTCGGTATGATCGAGACCGGCAGGGGGTACCGCCTCCTTGCCGGTCTCGTGCCGGTGTACAAAACCCGCTCGCGGAGCGATGGCGGCGCGGAGCATGCGGACGACCCGGAGAGGGTTCGTGATCGCTAGTTTCGCGGCATTGGGGCTGTCTGCTTGCCGGCCGATGCGCGGGCAACTCTCCCTGACGCCGGCCGAGCACTATCCTGGTGGACGACTCCTGATCGAGGCATCGGAGCTGGCTGACCGGCTGGGGGAGCGCTCGCTCGTCGTCCTCGATGCCAGCCGGTTGCACGAGTACCATGCGGGGCATATTCCTGGGGCTCGTCACGTATGGTGGCAAGATACCATGGAAGTCCACAACGAGGTCTACGGAATGTTGGTCGGCGAGCCCCGACGGAGCGAGCTCGTCCGCTGTATCGGGCTCGATCCTGACGACGAAGTCGTCGTCTACGAGCGCGGCGACGGCCGGGCTGCCTGTCGCTGGCTGTGGTTTCTCCACGCGATCGGCTTTCGGCGTGTACGCCTGCTGCACGGCGGTCTTCGGGCTTGGCTCGCGGCCGGTTACCCGACGACGCGTGCCCTCCCGCCGGAGGCGGAGCCCGGAACGTTTCAGCCCGTGATCCAGTACGATGTGCTCGCCGAGTTACCGGATGTCCAGGCTGCACTGCAGGATCCAGTATCCTGCCTCCTCGATAACCGAACCGATCGGGAGCGCCGCCAAACTTGGGGTGGTCGTCTCCGGTACGGCCAGATCCCCGGCGCGCTCGCCGTGCCGTGGACAGCGCTGCTGGTCGGAGACCCACCGCTCGCCTTCCGTCCACCGGACGAACTGGCCGCACTCTACCGGTCAGTTGGCGTCCAACCAGAGCAGCGGGTGATCGTCTACGGCTTGTCCAGTCCGCACGCGGCCATCAGCTACGTCTCGCTGCGTCTCCTCGACTATCGGAACGTTCGCATCTACGATGGATCGTGGGCACAATGGGGGAGCCTGAGCGACCTTCCGATCGAGCCAGCCGATGCCTCGAAGCCGTGATCGAGGATCCGGCTGGCTCGACGGTTCGGCACGTCTACGATGCCGCGACCGGTCAGTGGCGGACGTACCGCCATCCGGCCGCAGTCAGTCCGTGGCCAGCCAACTACGGGTATCTTCCTGGCACGTACAATCCCAGCGATGACGATGCGCTGGACGTCATCGTCCTGTCCCGGGATCCGCTCCCGACCGGAACGCGGTTGCTGGTTCGTCCAGTAGGTCTCCTGCGTCGAGCGGATGGCGACGACAAGATCCTGGCAGTCGCTTGTGACGATCCGACATACGGTGCTGTCCAGCGACTCTCGGACGTACCAGTCGAAGCGATCGAACGGATTCTGAGGTGGTTCATCGAATGGGAGACCGCACCGGAAGTCGTTGACGAGGAAGCAGCGTGGGCTGCGATCCACGCCGCGCGTCGTTCCTGAGGAGGGGATTGTCCATGGCTGGAGCGCTCACCGTGCTGGTCACTGGGGGAGCTGGCTACGTCGGTTCTTTTACGGTGCGCGCGCTCCAACAGGCTGGTCATGAGGTAGTCGTCTTCGACAACCTGCGGCACGGGCATCGCTCAGCCGTCTGCGTTCCCCTGGTCGTCGGTGAGTTGATCGATCGCGAGGCCGTCGCGACCTGCTTCCGTCGCTGGCGCTTCGACGCGGTCATCCATCTCGCCGCGTACACGTCCGTGCGCGAGTCAGTCACCGACCCGAACAAGTACGTGGTCCACAATGTGGGCGGAACGATCGTCCTCCTCGAGGCCTGTCTCCGCCACGATGTTCCCTATGTGGTCTTTTCCTCCTCCTCGGAAGTGTACGGGGAGGCGCGTTACCTACCGCTCGACGAAGCGCATCCGACGGAGCCGACCAATCCGTACGGAGCGACCAAGCTGCAGGTCGAGCAGTATCTGCGCTGGTACGACGCAGCCTACGGCCTGCGCTCCATCAGCCTCCGCTACTTCAACGCAGCTGGTGCCGCGCTCGATGGCTCGATGGGCGAAGATCATCGACCCGAAGAACACTTGATCCCGAATGCGATCCGGGGAGCGCTCGGTCTGCAGCCGTTTCGCCTCACCTCCCCCGTCGTCGCGACACCGGACGGGACGACGATTCGGGATTACGTGCACGTGCTCGACCTCGCGGAGGCCCATGTGCTGGCGCTCGAGGTGCTCCGGCAGGGGCACCCGACCGATGTGATCAATCTCGGGAGCGGTGTCGGCTATTCCACGCGGCAGATCATCGAACTCGTCCAGGAGCTGACCGGTGTGCGTTTCCCGGTCGAGCGCGGCGAGGCGCGCCCGGGCGAGCCGCCGATCAAGTACGCGAGCTATGCCAAGGCCGAGCGTGTCCTCGGATGGCGCCCGCGGTACGGAATCGAGGAAATCATCGCTTCGGCGGTGCGCTGGCACACGCGCTTTCCGCACGGCTATCCGGACTGACGAGGTCGCAGGCCATGGGTGTCCGGCTTCTCCGCTTGGCGCTGCTCGGCTTCAAGAGCTTTGCCGACCCCGTCGAACTCGTCTTCGACCGTGGGATCACCGCTATCGTCGGCCCCAACGGCTCCGGCAAGTCGAACCTCGCTGAGGCCATCGCCTGGGTGCTCGGTGAACAAGCGGGCTCAGCTGTTCGCAGTCGCCGAGCAGACGATGTGATCTTCGCTGGTGGACCCGATCGCCCCTCGCTCGGCATGGCCGAGGTCACGCTGACATTGGAACAGGACGAGGGCGAACTCGGGGTGCCGTTCCGCGAAGTGAGCGTGACCCGGCGCGTCTTCCGTGACGGTGAGACCCAGTACCTCATCAACGGCTCGCGGGCGCGCCTGCGTGACGTCCTACGCATCGCCGCGATCCTGCGAGCTGATTGGATCATCACTCGGCAAGGGGCGGTCGATATTGTGCTCGACCAACGTCCGGCTGAGCGCCGGCACTACCTGGAGCATGCGGCGGGGCTGTCCGCGCTCCGTCTGCGACAGGCGGAGGCTCGTCAGCAACTCGCTGAAGCCGAGCAGCATGCGCAGCGACTGGACGATCTATTGCGCGAGTTGGAGCCGCACGTCCAGGCGCTCGGTGAAGCCGCTCAACGCGCCCGCGAAGCGCTCGCCGTTCGTGCGAGCCTGCGCGAGGCTCTGCTCCAGCTCTACGCAGCCCGCTGGCGACGCGCCCGCGAGGAGGAGGCACGGGCTCGCTGCGAACTCGGTCGACTCGAGCCAGCCTTCCGTGCGGCAGAAGCCGATCGTGCTGCGCTCGTGGCTGAGCTGGAGCGGGTCGAACAGCAGCAGGCGACCGTGCTGGCCCAGCGCGACCAGCTCCGGCAGCACCGTAGCGAGCGGGCAGCCCAAGCAGCGACTGCCCAGCACCGCACGCAGTTGGCTCGAGAGCGGATCGCTGCTCTCGAAAGACAGTTGGACGCACTCGCTCACGACGTCGATCAGCTCGAGCGAGAGATGCAGGCGATCGAGCAGGAGCTGGAGCATGCCGATACCAGTTGGCAGGCGACGGTGCGCGAATTGCGAGCGACCGAGGCTGCGCTCCGGGAACGAGAAACTGCTGCCGTGCAGCGGACTCGCGAACTCTCGGCGCTGCGTGAGCAGCTGCACCGCATCGAGCACGAACGCGCGGAGCGAGCTACGGAACGTGAGCGGCTCGCGCGCACGCGAGCGGCCCTGCTAGCGACTCAGGAAGCGCGCCGGGCTGAACTCCAGCGTGCTGAAACTGCATACGCGGCACGTCTTCAGGAGCGCCAGCGACTCGACCAGGAACGCGTGCGTCTCGATGAGCAACGCGTTGCTCTCGCTGCAGATGTCCAAGCCTTGCGGGTGGAAGTGGAACGGCAAGCGGGCCAGACCGAGCGCGCGCAGCAGGAACTCGAGCGCCGTGCCGAGGTGCTGCGCGAGCTGGAGCGCGAGGACGCTCTCGTCCGGGGCCGACTGGAAACGCTCACGCATGCTCTGACGGGCGATCTGGTGGCCAGCGCAGCGAGGGCTGTGCTGGCAGCGGCACGCGAGGGAAAACTCTCCGGGATCGTCGGAACGCTCGGAACGTTGCTCGACGTTCCGGCCGAACTCGAAACCGCGATCGAAGCAGCGCTCGGTGGGCACCTTTCCGACATCGTCGTCGAGCAGTGGTCCGCTGCCGAGGCGGCGATCGCCTTTCTCAAAGCGACCAAGGCGGGACGAGTGACGTTCCACCCGCTGGATACGATCCGCTCGCTGCCGGCTGGGCGTCGCCCACTCGTCGCTCGCGAACCGGGTGTCATCGGGGTCGCAGCTGACCTGGTCAAGGCGTCACCAGCACTGTTACCGATCGTGGAGTCGCTGCTGGGGCGGGTACTCGTCGCCGACGATCTGGCGACCGCTCGGCGCTTGCTACCCCAGCTTCCTCCCGGTTGGGTCATCGTGACCCGCGAGGGGGAGTTGGCTCGTCCGACCGGCTCGGTCACCGGTGGGGCTCTGCGTGGTCGCGAGCGCGGGCTCTTGGCGCTGGTTCGCCAACGACGCGCGTTCGCTGCTCGGCAGGAGCGACTCGCTGGGTCGCTCGAGGAAGCCCGGCGACAGTTCCTCGCCGCACGAGACGCGGTCGAGCGAGCGCGTCTCGCATTCGAGTCGGTCCGCGAGCAACTGCGGACCCAGGAGACGAAGCTGGTGCAGCTCGATCACGAGCGGGCGCAGCTGGTGCGCAGCATCCAAAGGCTGGACGAAGCGCTCGCCCGGGAAGCGGAATCGATCGCTGCCCTGCGAGCTGCTCTCGCTCGGGACGACGAGCAGGCTCAGGCACTTCGCGAGCAGGAGGACGCGCTCCGTGCCGGTCTGGACGATCTCGAGCACCAGTGTGCTCAGGTCGCCGGCGCGATCGCTCGCCTGGACACGCCCGATCCGGAACGCGAGCAGCTCTTGGAGCAGATCGCGACCTTGCGGGAGCGTGAGCGCGCGCTCGCGCGGGAGCGCAGCCAGCTCGCCCAGCGCCTCGGAGACCTTCGACAGCGGTTGGCTGCACTGCATGCCCGGTGGGAGGAACTCCGGTCAGAACACACTGAGTTCCTGGCCGAAGCAGAGCGCTCGGACGCGGAAGCGAAGCGACTGGCACGCGAGGCGGCCGAACTGGAAGTAGAGGAGCGCGCACGCACGGTCGAGATCGAGCGGCTCGCCGAGCAGGCCAAGGCGTTGCGGACCGAATCGGCTCGTGTCGAACAGCGTCTGCGCCAGCTCGCGCAGGAGAGCGCAGCAGCCCGTGCGGCGTTGGAGCGCGCCGAGCGCGTACTCGGCTCGCTTCTCGAACAGGCGGCCTGGGAACTCGCCGAAGGATCGCTCGATGCAGAATTCGTCGAACGCCTCGAGCAGGCCAGTCGTGCTCAGCAGGATCCCCCGGAGCGTTGGGAACGACGCGTCGCCGAACTCCGCCGGCGCTGGCAGGAGTTGAGTCGGTTCGGAGAGGCCGCGATCGCCCAATACGAGTCCGAACGGGAACGCTACGAATCGCTCCGCGCGCAACTCGAGGACGTGCGGGGAACGACGCAGGCATTGCGCAAGCTCCTCGCCGATCTGGACAGGGAGGTCGAGCGGGGGCTGGTGCGGTCGTTACGTGCGCTCGATCGTGCGTTCGCGGACACCTTTGCGGAGCTGTTCGGTGGTGGGCGAGCACGTCTCGTCGCCCGCGATGGTACCGGCTCCATCGAGGGGGTCGAGCTGGTCGTCCAACCAGCTGGCAAGCGCGTCCGTTCGGTCCAGCAGCTGAGCGGTGGTGAGCGGGCGCTGACGGCGATCGCGCTCCGTTTCGCGCTCCTCGAACTCGACCCGCTGCCGTTTTGCGTGCTGGACGAAGTCGATGCCGCGCTCGATGAGGCGAACGTCGCTCGTTTCCGAGGAGTGCTGGAACGGCTGGCGGAACGCACCCAGTTTCTCGTCATCACGCACAACCGGGTGACGATCGAGGCTGCCGGCACGCTTTACGGTGTCACGATGGGAGAGGACGGTGTCTCGCGCGTCGTGTCGCTCCGACTCGCCGACTACGCGTGCGAGTGATCGCTCACGCCATGTCGAGCGGCCAGATCGGCCGGCGGATGAAGCGGAACGGTAGCCGACTCAGGTCGCTCCCCGTGATGCCTGGTCCTTCGACGAGGACGACTCGTTCAGCGATCGGCTCGAAGGCCGCGCGGAAGTGTCCCTTGCCTTTGAGCCCGAGGACTCGTTGCTCGGTCGGCTCGATGCCATGCGAGCGGAAGACGTTCAGATCGATCGGTGACTCGGCGCGTTCCGTCACCAGCACATCGATCCCCTCGACGCGGAGCACGACGGTCCGACCGAGGTCGACAGTCACGCCAGCGTGCATCGGCCCGGCGTTGACGTACCGGCCGTCGGAGAACAGCTGGATCGTCCCGCGCACGAGGAGCGGAGGCCCATGAAGATCGTCGGTCTTGCCACCGAGTTCGACCTCGATGGTGGCACCGATTCCTGCTCGGAAGCACTCGGCCACCACCTCCGGATCGCGCACCAGCGCCAGCGCGGCTGGCCTTGCCTGTTCCTTCAACAGGAAGCGGAGGAGCTCGACGCTGTCGCCTGGACCGCCTGTCCAGGGGTTGTCGGCGATATCGACGAGGACGAGGGGACCGCGCTCGATGTGTCGGATGGCCTCGGCTGCCTCTTCCCAGGTCGCGACACCGCCGAGAAAGCCATGGCGTAGGTCCCAGGCGAGGGCAGCCAGTTCTTCGGCCACCCTTGCAGCCAGCGCCGGGTCGTCGTCGGTCGTCACCAGCACGCTCAACCCGGCTTCTGGAACGTCGGCTGGCGGGAATCCGCCAGCGATCGTCACGTCGAGAACGCGGGGATGGCGCTCCCATGCCTCAGCATGCTGCATGAGCGTCCGCATCGGTGGGCGATCGGTCGTCATACGCTGGGAAGTCGGCAGCATCGGTGGTTTGACCAGCACTGGCGTCGGGTGGATCGTGCGCTCCAACAAGCGGGCCAGTGCCAGGCCAGCCTGCCGACCGCGCGCTCGCTGATCGACGTGCGGATAGGTGTGGTAGCCGATGAGCAAGTCGGCCTGTTCCACCATGAGTGGGCTGATGTTGGCATGGAGGTCGAGAACCGCGACGATCGGTACGGACTGCCCGACCGTCGCGCGAATGCGGCGGAGCAGTTCGCCATCAGCGTCCTGGATGTGCTCGGCCACCATCGCTCCGTGGAGCGAAAGCAGCACGCCATCGACCGGGGCTGCTGCCTCCAGGCGATCGATGAGTTCGCCGAGGAGCGTCTCGTAGGCGTCGCACGTCACCAGACCGGCTGGCGTGATCCACACCGCGAGCAGCGGGACTAGCGTGAACGCCAGTTCGTCGGCCATATCGATGAACCCAGCCAGAACGGTCGCGGTGTCCCGCGCACGAGTCACGACCGTCGAGCCACGGGCGATCCCGCATCGCTCGGCGAACGCGAGATCGACACGCGTGCGTGCGAACGCGTTCGTCTCGTGAGAAAGTTCGGCGATGGCGATGCGTGGGCGTCGCATCGTCCCTCAGCTCTGGAACGGCGGGAGCCCGAGCAGCGTGCGCGCTTCACTCGGAGAAGCAGGCTCGCGACCGAGTTCGCGCGCGATGCGGACGATCCGCGCGACCAGCGGCGCGTTTCCCTCGGCGAGGACGCGGTAGGAGTAGTAGATGTTGTCTTCCAATCCCGTGCGGACGTGTCCGCCCATCACGAGCGCTGCGACATTCATCGGGAGTTGGTGCCGGCCGATGGCGCAGACCGACCACAGCGAGCCGGCTGGGAGCTGGCGCACCATGTGCACGAGTTGGTCGACCGTCGCGGGCGCTCCACCGCGTACTCCGAGCACCATCTGGAACCAATACGGTGGCTGGATCAGGCCGCGCTCGATGAAGCGCTTGGCTGTCTCGATGAAACCGCTCTCGAAACACTCGATCTCCGGCTTGACGCCATGAGCCTGCATTTCGTGCGCGAGCGCCTCGAGAAAGGCGGGCGAATTTATGAAGACGCGGTCGCCGAAATTGAGCGAACCAGCATCGAAGGAAGCGATCTCTGGTCGCAAGCGAACCGGAGCGATCCGTTCCTCGTCCGGAACGATCCCCGCTCCTCCACCGGTCGAGAAATTGAGGATGATGTCGCATCCCTGGGAACGGATCAGGTCGCGCACTCGAGCGTACCGGACGGGATCGCTGCTGACGCGTCCCTGCTCGTCGCGCACGTGGATGTGGACGATCGCCGCACCCTCGCGCCAGCATCGGATCGCTTCGGCAGCGATTTCCTCTTCCGTGATCGGGACATACGGGGTCTGCTCGCGTGTCGTCCAACTGCCGGTCGTCGCCACCGAGACGATCACTTTGTCCATCCTCGCCTCCTCGCTCGTTGTCGATCAGAGAGACACGCGCTCGAACCCGACCGTGCACGGCGGTCCTGGTGCCACCCAGATCGCCCGATGCGTGACGTCGATGACGAGCCCAGCGATCGTTCGGGACCCCCGATCGGTACCGGGTGCGACATGCTTGCAGATCGCGTGCGGTTGGTTGGCGTGATCGCGGAGAAGTTCCTGCAGGGTCGCCGAGCTGAGCTGTCCCGTATCCAGCTCGAGCAGACGTTGCGCTCGATTCCTGCGCAGGATCGAGTCGAGCTTGTCTCCCTCCTCGAACTCTTGCAACTCGGGAGCGAGGAGGTGGTTCGTGTGCGCGAGCGGCTGGTTCCCGGCGTAGAGCAGCGCGTGATGCCGACCAGTGACCTCGACGTCGTAAATCTCTCCGTCGCCGGTCGCGATCAGGTGATTGTTGCCGTTGGCTCGTTCCGGAAGCCAGGTCGCCCGTAAGGCATCAGCCAAGGTCTCGGCACGGAGCACTTCACGATAGAGAAACAGCTTCGGTACGCCGATCCGGATGTCGGTAGCAGTCAAGGCGTTACCAGTCGAACCGATACCTGTTTCGTTGACCCCTTGATAGAGGAAGAGCCCTCCATAGGCGAAAGCGACGAACGCTGGTTCATCGCTCGGGCGAGCACGCACGACGTAGACCTGCTCGTGACGGCAGGGCAGGGCGTCCTCGTTGTGCGCGAGGAGAACCGTGCTGTCGACGCTGGCTGCTGCGGGAACAGCGACGCTCGTGCAACCTTCTTCGGCTCGCAGTCGTCGAGCGAGGAAGAGCGTCTCTTGCAGGGCATTGAGGCTCACCAATGCGTCGATGTCGCATCCGGCAGCACGCGCCAGCGCGTGGAGTTCCTCGGCTGTGCGGCTGAGATTCCCCTCGAGATCGTCGCGGAACTGCCGGGCGAGTTCGAGCGCCTCATCCCAATCGATACCGCGCTGAGCGAGTTCCTGCCGGTGCCGGACGATCGCCTCGCCGAGAATCGGCTGGACTGCGCGTCCGATCGCCTCGCCGATCGCGGCCGGGCTTCCGCTCGCTTCGATGACCAGCAATCCCGGCATGGTTCACGTGTCTCCTGCCCGAGCCTGCTCGCGGGCACGCCGTGCCTGTGCTGGTTCCCAATAGGCCGGTTGTCGGCCGATCCGCTGTTGTCCACCCATGTAGGGGCGCAAGACAGCTGGAATCTCGATCGTCCCATCGGGCTGCTGGTAGTTTTCCATGATCGCGATGAGTGTCCGGGGAAGAGCCAGTCCCGATCCGTTGAGCGTGTGCACGAACTGGGGGCGCGCCCCCTCGCTCGGACGGTAACGGATATTGGCCCGTCTGGCCTGGAAGTCGCGGAAATTCGAGCAGGACGAGACTTCCAGCCACTCTTGGGAGCCGGGTGCCCAGACCTCGAGATCGAACTTCTTGGCTGCCGTGAAGGAAAGGTCACCAGTACACATCTGGACGACACGGTAGGGAAGTTCCAACCGGCGCAACACGTCTTCGGCATCAGCGACGAGTCGCTGGAGTTCCTCGTCAGAGCGATCCGGCTCGACGAACTTGACCATCTCCACCTTCTCGAACTGGTGGACGCGCTTGATGCCGCGTACATCGCGGCCGGCTGAAACTTTCTCTTTGCGGAAGCAGGGAGTAGCCGCGACGAGATAGATGGGGAGCGAACCCGGCGGGAGGATTTCGTCGCGGAAGAGATTGGTAACGGGCACCTCAGCGGTGGGAATCAGCCAAAGATCGGTTTCCTCATCGTGATAGAGATTGTCCCCGAACTTCGGGAGATTTCCCGTACCGATCATCGCCTCGCGGCGTACCAGGAACGGCGGATAGACTTCCAGATACCCATGCTCGTTGACATGGAGATCGATCATCCAGGCGATGAGGGCGCGCTGCAGCCGCGCGAGATCACCGCGGAGCACGTAGAATCGGCTACCCGCGATCTTGACTCCGCGAGCGAAGTCGATCAGCCCGAGCTCCTCCGCCAGTTCCCAGTGCGGCTTGACCGGAAAGTCGAACAGCCGCGGTTCTCCCCAGTGACGCACGACGACGTTTCCGCTTTCATCGGGGCCGACCGGAACATCGGGATCGGGTAGGTTAGGAACCTCCAAGAGCAGCGCCTGGAGCCGCTCTTCGATCGCGGCGAGTTCGCGGTCGAGTGCCTCGATCCGGTCGCCGAGTGCGCGCATCGCGACGATGGCGGCTTCCCGCTCCGGCCCAGCTGGCAACTGGCCGATCCGCTTGGACTCGGCGTTGCGTTGAGCCTTGAGCTGCTCGACTTCAGCGACCAGCTGACGACGTCGCTCGTCGAGTTCCAGGATCTCGTCGAGCGGAGCCTCGGTATTGAGCTTGCGCAAGGCCTCGCGCACCAGGTCCGGATGCTCTCGGATCAGCCTCAGGTCGAGCATGTCTCCCCCTTCGGCAACGATTCGGGCGGGTCAGCTGCTCCCGCCTGACTGCTCGAGTTATCGACTGCGCTGACTCTTGACGTCAAGATCGGGGAGAAACTTCAGCCAACTCTCGTGCACGGGTGAGCGCAGCAGGCGCTGGATCGTATAGTACCGGCTCGGCGGTGGTTCGAAGGGTGGACGCAAGAGCTGCATGCGTGCCTCGGTGAGCGACTTGCCCCCCTTGCGGTGATTGCAGGCACGGCAGGCGCTGACGACGTTCTCCCAGGTGTGAGGACCACCGCGCGAGCGCGGGATCACGTGGTCGATGGTGAGGTCGTGGGTCCGTACGCCGCAGTACTGGCAGGTGAAGTTGTCACGCATGAAGACTTCGCGGCGGGTCAGCCGGACGCGAACCAGTGGCCGCTTGACGAGCGTGTAGAGGCGAATGACCGAGGGCGCGGGGAAACGCTGCTGGGCGGACGCGACTTCGTGGTCATAGGTTTCCAGGATTTCGGCTTTACCAGCCAGCCAGAGCACGAGCGCGCGCCGGACGGTCGCGACGTGGAGCGGCTCGTAGTTCTGGTTCAGCACGAGAACCGGGTGGTAGCCGTTCAGGGATGATCGTTTGGTACCCTCGGACAGGCCGTCCAGGGAGAAGTGGCCATTGTGGCGTTGGAGAGGATCGTTATCGAGCACGTTCGCGTCCCGTTCAGCCGAGTAGTCTTCCGTGGAATCGACGCGTCCGCTGTCGCCTGTCAGCGCGCGCTGCGCCCATTCGAGGGTCGCCTTCAATGATACCGAGACACTGGGACTGCTGACTACCGGTGTGGGTGCTGCGTGACGACCTACCGCGAGAGCGACGCCACCGGCAATACCCGGCGCAGGGCTTGGCCGGTATACGAGTGCTCGATCGCCGCGATCTCTTCCGGGGTACCAGTGGCGATCACGTATCCACCGGCAGCGCCGCCCTCCGGCCCGAGATCGATCACGTAGTCGGCGCACTTGATCACGTCCAGGTTGTGTTCGATCACGATCACCGTATTGCCGGCATCGGTGAGACGCTGGAGCACGTTGAGCAACCGCTCGATATCAGCGAAATGCAGGCCAGTCGTCGGTTCGTCCAGGATGTACAACGTCCGGCCAGTGGCGCGCCGACTCAACTCGGTCGCCAACTTGACGCGCTGCGCTTCGCCACCGGAAAGCGTCGTGGCGGGCTGCCCGAGCTTGATGTATCCCAGGCCGACGTCCGAGAGGGTCTGGAGCTTGGCCCGGATCGCCGGGAAGGCCGAGAAGAACTCGAGCGCTTCGTCCACCGTCATCTCCAACACGTCGGCGATGCTCTTGCCGCGGTAGGTGATCTCGAGTGCCTCCCGGTTGTACCGCTTGCCGTGGCAGACCTCGCAGGGTACATAGACATCGGGAAGGAACTGCATCGAGATCTGGATGACCCCCTGCCCTTCGCAGGCTTCGCACCGTCCACCTTTGACGTTGAAGGAAAACCGGCCCGGTGCGTAGCCTCGTGCTTTGGCCTCGGGGAGCGAGGCGTAGAGTTCGCGGATCGGGGTGAAGACCCCAGTATAGGTCGCGGGATTGGAGCGAGGTGTCCGTCCGATCGGACTTTGGTCGATGTTGATCACTTTGTCGATGTGCTCGATCCCCTCGATCGCGTCATGTGCCCCCGGACGATCCTTCGCCCGGTAAAAGAGCTGTGCCAGCCGCCGGTAGAGGGTGTCGACGACCAGGGTGCTCTTTCCCGAGCCGGAGACGCCGGTGACGCAGATGAAGCAGCCGAGCGGGAACGCGACATCGATGTTCTTCAGGTTGTTCTCGCGAGCCCCCCGGACGACGAGCCACTGCCCATTGCCAGAGCGGCGCTGCTCCGGTACAGCGATCCGACGGGCACCACTCAAATACTGGCCAGTCAGCGATTCGGGCGTCTGGATGATGACGTCGAGCGGGCCAGCCGCCACCACGCGCCCGCCATGCTCGCCAGCACCCGGGCCGATATCGATGATCCAGTCGGCGGCGCGGATCGTCTCCTCGTCGTGCTCGACGACGATCACCGTGTTTCCGAGATCGCGCAAGCGCAAGAGCGTCCGAATGAGCCGACCGTTATCGCGCGGATGCAGCCCGATGCTCGGCTCGTCGAGGACGTACAGGACTCCCATCAGCCGACTGCCGATCTGGGTCGCCAACCGAATGCGCTGCGCTTCGCCGCCGGAGAGCGTCGCGGTCGGCCGGTCGAGCGTGAGGTAATCGAGCCCGACGTCGACCAGGAAGCCGAGCCGCTCGCGGATCTCTTTGAGAATTTGATGTGCGATGCGCCGCTCTCGCTCGGTGAGCGGTGTGCGCGCGTCGTCAGCCAGTTCGTCGAAGAAGCGGAGCGCCTCCCCGATCGAGAGCCGCGTCACCTCGACGATCGAGCGCCCGGCGACGGTCACCGCGCGGCTCTCCGGTCGCAGCCGGGATCCCCCGCATTCCGGGCAGGGATACGCTGCCATGTATTGCTCGATCTCGGCACGCACGGAATCGGAGTTGCTGCTCGCATAGCGGCGGCGGAGACTGGGGATGACTCCCTCGAAGGTGACTCGGTAGGAGCGCTCGTGGCCACTCTTCCCAGCATAGACCAGCGTGACGGTCCGACTGCCATCGCCGTAGAGGATGAGCTGCTTCACCCGTTCAGGGAGCTCGCGCCAGGGGACATCGGTGCGGAAACCCTCGGCTCGAGCCAGTGCGCGGAGGAGCGCCAGATACCAGGCGTTACTTTCCCGTCCCTCGCGGAACCATGGGGCGATCGCTCCCTCCTCGAGCGAACGGTCCGGGTCGGGAACGATGAGGTCTGGGTCGAACTCGAGCTTGCTACCCAGCCCGTCGCAGGCGGGGCACGCGCCATGCGGGCTGTTGAAGGAGAAGCTCCGCGGCTCGAGTTCAGGCAAACTGATCCCACAGTGGACGCAGGCGTTCTGCTCCGAAAAGACGATCGGCTCGCTCTCGAGCGGCTGAACCAGCGCGATTCCTCCGCCGAGCTTGACGGCAGTCTCCAACGCTTCGACGACGCGCAGGTGAAAGGCATGCGCTTCTTCCGGATCGCTGGTCCGGACGATCAAGCGGTCGACCACGACTTCGATAGTGTGCCGCTTGGTCTTGGCCAGGGCGATCGGTTCGTCCAGATCGCGCAGCTCACCGTCGATCCGGACGCGCGTGAAACCGGCACGCCGCAGCTCCTCGAGCACGCTCTGGTGTTCGCCCTTGCGATCCCGGATGACCGGAGCCAGGACGAAGAGTCGCGTCCCTTCGGGCAATGCTTCCACCTGCTCGGCCATCTGCTGGACGGTTTGAGCCTGAATCGGACGACCGCACTGTGGACAATGCGGCTTACCGATCCGAGCGTAGAGCAACCGCAAGTAGTCGTAGATCTCGGTTTGCGTGCCGACCGTCGAGCGCGGATTGTGGCTGGCAGCCTTCTGATCGATCGAGATGGCTGGCGAGAGCCCTTCGATCTGGTCGACGTCCGGCTTCTCCATCAGACCGAGGAATTGCCGGGCATAAGCGGAGAGCGACTCGACGTAGCGTCGCTGTCCCTCGGCGTAGATCGTGTCGAAGGCGAGACTCGACTTTCCCGAGCCGGACAAGCCGGTGATCACGACGAGCTTGTCGCGCGGTATTTCGACATCGATGTTCTTCAGGTTGTGCTCGCGGGCACCGCGGACGATGATCTTGTCGCTGGCCATGCGACTCCCCTGCCCGTGTCCGGACACGGACACTCGACTATTGTAGCAACGACCCAGCCATCGTTGACTGCGGGTCACGGCGACATCGAGGGGAGAAGGGCGGTGCGCGCGTTCGTCGATCCGCGGCTCGCTCCGAGCGTCGCTTCCGGGATCCTCTCGGTTGCTACTGAACTCGCCCCCAGTGAGCCCCTGTTCGACCGGCGCGACCGGCTCGTCACCCTCTTCGTCGCCGTGCTGGTCGCCGCCACCATGGCTCGCTCGATCGGCTGACTCGAGCAATATCGCCTCCGGCGGGTGTCGCGGTGACGCTCGCCTTCGCGGCGACCGGTCTGGCCCCGGTAGCGCAGGTCGCTGGTACTTCCCGTGCCGGTCACCCGAACGCTCGCGTTGCGGGACGACTGGCCTCGACTGGGCGAGCAACTGGTGCAGCTGCGGGCGCTCTGGCGTGACTTCCGCGCATCCTCTGCGGAACGAGCGTCGATCGAGTCGCAGCTGGAGGCGATGACGAGCCAATGGCACGCCGTGTTCGCTCGCCAGTTGGTGCTGCGTCTACGATGGGCGCTCGCGACCATGCCGGATCTGGTCACGCTGAGGGC
>DAOTYK010000008.1:0-1539 GCA_034434855.1 Thermomicrobium sp. | reverse complement strand
CCCGAGCACGATCAGGAGAAGACTCGTGAACACGATCGCGGTCTCGCCTCCGCCGCCGGAATGAAAGTACAGATCGATGACATCATTGAGAAAGAATCCAGCGAGACCAGCTGGAACCGATCCGATGATCACAGCCCAGCCCAAACGTGACGCAGGTTCCTCGAGTGGCCGGAGACGGATGATCCCCGCGAGCCACGCTCGCCCGATCTCGATCAGGTCACGCCAGAAATAGGCGAGAACTGCGGACAACGTTCCGAGGTGCAGCGCCACGTTGAAGGCCAGTCCCGGTTGAGGCCAATCGAAGAGCCACGGTACCACGATGAGGTGAGCAGAACTACTGATAGGGAGAAACTCGGTCGCTCCTTGAAGGATACCGAGAACGGCCGCTTGCCAAACGTTCATAGCCGCGCTGCTTCCTCCGATTCAGCTCGCCGAATCGCGACCCAATCCAGCTGGAGCTTCGACCAATAAAAGAAACCAAGCAACGTGATGGGAAAATAGAGAGCTGCGTGCAACACGACCGCGTAGGAGAAGGCGATCGCTCGAGGGACGTCAGCCAAACCAGCGAGGACGAGCAGAACACCCGCCTCGAAGGGTCCGATGTAGCCGGGCGAGGAAGGGATCAGGGTAGCCAGGTTGGCGACCGCGGTCGTGAGGAGGACGATCGCGAGAGAGAGTTCGAGGCCAAATGCACGTGCAACCGCCGCATACATCGCAGCCTCGGCCAGCCAGGCGAGAAGGGAGAGTCCGGCCACACGGGCAAGCGCGGCACTGCTGCGGAAAACGGCAACACCCTGAAACCCGGATTCGACCGAACGCTCGGCCCGCTGGCGCACTGCCCGGGGGGCCAGCCGCACGATCCAGTAGAGGAATCGGACCATTCTTCCCGAGCGAGCACTCAACACCAGGAGACCGAATGCCGGAACGAAGATCGCTGTCGCGACGATCGCCACGTGCCGGAGAGCCGAATTCAGCGCAACCGCCGACGCCGCTACGAGAATGAACGCGAGCATCGTCAGGCCATCCAGCAGGCGCTCCAGTACGATCGTCGCCAACGTCGCTGTCTTGCTCACACCGAACTGGCGGCTGACGGCATAGGCTCTCACCACCTCACCCGTCCGAAACGGCAGAACATTATTCGCCATGTAGCCGACGGCCACGGCCGGGAAGACCTGTCGCCAGGTCAGCCGCCGAACCGGAGCGAGCAGTGTGGCCCAACGGAGTGCCCGCACCACCACACCGCAAAAATAGACCGCGATCGCCGGAAGGAGCCACCAGTAGTCAGCGGCTCGAAGTGCTGCCCCGAGAGCCGGGAAATCTTGTCCCCGGAGGGCGAGGCCCAGAAAGACGAGACTGACGATGATGCCGAGTACGACTCGCCGCACGTACGCGCCTTTTCTCTCGCGGCGCCTGCGCGCCGGACGTGCAGTATAGCAGCCTTCCCTTTCACCGATGGCGCTCGCGAGCGCTGCAGGAGAGGCCTTCCCTTCTCTCGCCTCGGAGACCAGCACTGCCACCAGGATGCCCCGAATCGGCAGC
>DAOTYK010000007.1:0-4167 GCA_034434855.1 Thermomicrobium sp. | reverse complement strand
GGGCCGGAGCATGCCTATCTCAAGGTGACGGGTCGCGCGCAGTACCACGCGATCACCGATGCGGAGGCACTCGCGGCGTTCCAGCTGCTCTGCCGGACAGAGGGAATCATCCCGGCTTTGGAATCGGCTCATGCGATCGCTCTCGCGGTGCGGTTGGCCAAGGAGCGGCCACGTGACCAGGTCATCGTGGTCAATCTCTCCGGACGAGGCGACAAGGACATGCACACGGTCGCGAGTGCGCTGGGGGTGACACTGTGATGCGAGGGACGAGCCGGATCGCTGACGCGTTCGCGGCGTTGCGTGCACGTGGGCAACTGGGGATCATCCCCTATCTCACGATCGGCTATCCGCGGCGGGAGAGTACACTCGAACTGGTTCCTGCTCTGGTGCGTGGCGGAGCGTGCGCGGTGGAACTCGGGATTCCCTTTTCCGACCCGCTGGCGGACGGAGTGACGATCCAGCGGGCGAGCCATGTCGCGCTGGCCAATGGGGTGACGGTGCGCTTCTGCCTGGAGACGGCGGCGCGGCTGCGTGAGCAGGGTGTTGACGTTCCGCTCGTCTTCATGGGATACTTCAACCCACTGCTCCAGTATGGTCTGGAGCGGTTCGTGCATGCGTGTGTCGAGGTCGGCGTCGACGGCGTGATCGTGCCAGATCTCCCACCGAACGAAAGTGACGAACTCCACGCCCTCTGTCGGGCGACCGGGCGCGACCTGATCTTCATGGTGGCGCCGACGAGCACCGATCGACATCTGCGCGAGGTGGCCACTCGTGCGAGTGGCTTCATCTACTGCGTCTCGCTGACCGGCGTGACCGGTGCGCGTGAGCGTCTGCCGGAGGATCTGCCAGCCTTCCTGCAGCGCGTGCGGGCAGTGACCGATCTCCCGCTCGCGCTCGGTTTCGGTATCTCGCGACCGGAGCACGTGAGTCAGGCACGTGGGCTGGTCGATGCGGTCGTCGTCGGGAGTGCGTTGCTCGATCGCCTGGCTGGAGAGCCCCTGGAGGGACAGGCTGCCGCAGCGGAGTCGTTCATCGCTTGGTTGCGGCAAGGAGCGGATGCGGTCACACCAGTGGGGGAGGGGTCGTAGGCGACGATGGTCCAGTGTCGCGGGATCCGTGGGGCGACGACGGTCGAGGCCAACACCGCGGAAGCGATCGTCCAAGCGACCCGCGAGCTCTTGCTCGCGCTCGTCGAGGCCAATGGAGTGGAGACGGACCAGATCGCGAGCATCATCTTCACGACGACGCGCGACCTCAACGCGACCTTTCCAGCCGTCGCGGCACGCGAACTCGGCTGGATTCATGTTCCGCTGCTCTGCGCCCACGAGATGGACGTTCCCGGTGCGCCAGCTGGGGTGGTGCGGGTGTTGATGCACGTCAATACCGAGAAGTCGCCGCGCGAAATCCGGCATGTCTATTTGCGTGGTGCGCGTGTCTTGCGTCCCGAGTTCGGACAAGACCTGACTGTGCTGACCGAAGATCGCCGAGGAATGGGAGGGGCTGAGCCATGATCGTCGTCATGCAGCCAGGCGCGACTCAGGAGCAGATCCAAGCAGTGATCGATCGGGTCGCCGAGTTCGGTTTCCAAACCAAGCTGGCTCCCGGTGCCGAGCGGATGGTGATCGGGGTCGTCGGATCACCATTGCCCGATACGCTCAAGGAGGCGCTCGAGCGCTTGCCGGGAGTGGAGGAAGTGATCCGTGTCAGCAAGCGCTACAAGCTGGTCAGTCGCGAGTTCTACCCACTGGACACTGTGATCCAAGTGCGTGACGTGACGATCGGCGGAAACGAAGTCGTGGTCATCGCTGGCCCGTGCTCGGTGGAAAATGAGCGACAGATCATCGAGACGGCGCGGGCAGTCAAGGCGGCGGGTGCCAGTATGCTGCGCGGCGGAGCTTTCAAGCCGCGCACCTCGCCCTACGAGTTCCGCGGGTTAGGAGAGCAAGGACTCAAGCTTCTGGCCAAGGCTCGCGAAGAAACGGGGCTCCCGATCGTCACCGAGGTGCTCAGTGCCCAGCATGTGGATCTCGTGGCCGAGTACGCCGACGTGCTGCAGATCGGTGCCCGCAACTGCCAGAACTATCTGCTGCTGGAGGCGGTGGGACGGGCCAAGAAGCCGGTTCTCCTCAAGCGCGGGATGGCAGTGCAGATCGAAGAATGGCTCTTGTCTGCCGAATACATCGTCGCGCAGGGGAACGAGCAGGTGATCCTGTGCGAGCGCGGAATCCGCACCTTCGAGACCTTCACGCGCAACACGCTGGACTTGAACGCGGTTCCAGCCGTGAAGCACCTCAGTCACTTGCCGATCGTCGTCGATCCGAGCCACGGCACTGGTCGTTGGTTCATGGTTCCCGCCATGATGTTGGCTGCTGTCGCTGCCGGGGCCGACGGCTTGATCGTTGAGGTGCATCCGAATCCGGATCATGCGCTCTCCGATGGCGCCCAGTCGCTCACCCCGGAGAACTTCGCTGCGGTGATGCCCAAGCTGGCTGCTGTCGCCCGTGCGGTCGGCCGTTCCCTGCGCGGCGTGGCGACTACCGAGCCTAGTCTCTCACTGGCCGATTAGGAGGGAACATGAGCGACGAAGCGCTCGCTCGGCTCCTGGGTGCCATTCGCTTCGGCGCAGATGGGCTGGTTCCGCTGATCGTTCAAGATGCCGCGACCGGTCAGGTCCGCATGATCGGCTACGCGAATGCCGATGCGGTGCGACGGACAGTCGAGACGGGGCGGGTGCACTTTTGGAGTCGGAGCCGTCAGCGGCTCTGGATGAAGGGCGAGACATCGGGGCACGTCCTGGAGTTGGTCGAGCTGCGCACCGATTGCGATGGGGACGCACTGCTCGCGCGGGTTCATCCGCATGGCCCGACCTGCCATACCGGTCGTCCGAGCTGTTTCGATACGGAACCGCTCGTGGGTGCGCCTCAGGATCCAGCGAACGCCACGATCCTCGACGAACTCGCTAGCATCATCGCGGCACGGGCAGTCGAACCACAGCCGGGTTCCTATACCAGCGCCTTGCTCCAGGCCGGAGTCGATCGCATCGCGCGGAAAATCGGCGAGGAAGCGGCTGAAGTGATCGTCGCCGCCAAGAACGGCGAACCCGAGGCGATCGCCCAGGAAGCAGCCGATCTCCTCTACCATCTCTTGGTCTTGTTGCAGGCGACTGGTGTTCCTGCTGGAGAGGTGTGGCGGGTCCTGCGTGCGCGCCGAGGTGGTCACTTCTCGTCATAGTAACGCGGCGGGCGGACGACCAGGCGTTGCTGCTCGAGGTCGACCGCGAGGATGACCGAGCGGATGGCGGGAAGGAGGAGTTCGCTTCCATCCGGCCGCTGGACGATATAGACGTCGTTGGCGCCGGTCTCCAGGATCTCGATCACGCGTCCGAGCAGGTTTCCTTCTTCGTCCACAACCTGCAGCCCGAGGATCTCGAACTGGTAGTACTCGTCCTCGGCCAGAGGGGCGGCCTGGCTGCGGTCGATGCGAACGACGACGCCGCGCATGGCTTCCGCTTCGTTGCGCGTCGTGATGCCTTCTAGCTGGAGGAAAGCGAGATCACCCTGCACCCGAGCGCGGAGAAGCCGACGCGGTGTCGGCTCCTCGTCCAGGTAGACGTATTCGAGATGCGGAATGCGCTCGGGAAAATGTGTCCAGATCTTCAGTTTCAAGGTGCCGCGCACCCCGTGCGCACCGACGATCCGCCCGATCGACAGACGTTCGGGAGACGCTGGTCGCTCAGCTGGTGGGTGTCGGTCTGGTGTCGATCTGGTCATCGATGGTGAGACTCGCGTGGACACCTTGCCGCACGGCAGCGATGCCGAGCATCGTGCGGATCGCGCGAGCGATCTTCCCTTCCCGACCGATCACCTTGCCCAGCTGGTCGTGCGGCACCGAGAGACGGAGGATGACCGCGCGGCCGCGACGCCGGGCGCGCACCTGGATGGCGTCCGGATCGACGACCAACTGGCCCGCGATGTAGCGGACGAGCGTCGCGAGCCGGTTCACCGCCAGGTCCGAGTCCAACGGTGGACGCTCGCGGCGCGGCGGACGGTGGGGTGGTCGTTGGCCGTCGCGGCGCTGCACGATTCACGCTCCTCATGCCTCGGGCTGCGCGGTTTCAGCAGTTCCGCGCTTGCCCTCGTTCTGCTGACGCGGTGGAAGGACGCCGGC
>DAOTYK010000006.1:0-4856 GCA_034434855.1 Thermomicrobium sp. | reverse complement strand
ATCCGTGCGTATGCCGAAACCGTCGAGGAACTCGGGTACACGCATCTCTTGACCTACGAGCATGTCGTCGGCGTGGATCTCGCTCGCTACCCCGGTTGGCGCGGTCCGTACCATGCGGGGCACCAGTTCCACGAGCCGTTCGTCCTGTTCGGGTATCTCGCGGCAGTGACGCGGCGCCTGGAGTTGGTCACTGGCGTCGTCATCTTGCCGCAACGGCAGACCGTGCTGGTCGCCAAGCAGGCGGCGGAAGTGGACGTGCTCTCGGGTGGGCGCCTGCGGCTCGGTGTGGGAGTCGGCTGGAACGAGGCGGAGTACATCGCCCTCGGTATGGATTTCCACACGCGCGGCCGGCGGGAGGAAGAGCAGATCACCGTGCTGCGGTTGCTCTGGACGCAGCCGATCGTCAGCTTCGAGGGACGCTGGCACCGGCTGCCGGCGGTCGGCCTCAACCCGCTGCCAGTCCAGCGGCCGATTCCGATCTGGCTGGGTGGGATGTCCGAGGCGGCCCGGCGCCGGGCCGCTCGTCTGGCCGACGGCTGGATGCCGCAATGGCGTCCCACCGCCGAACTCCGCACGATGGTCGAGGAGCTGCGTGAATGGGTCGTAGCAGCCGGCCGCGATCCCGCTCGCTTCGGGATCGAAGGGCGTCTGACGCTCGCGCAGGTGCCGCGGGCCGAGTGGCTGGCCGATATCGAGGCCTGGCGTCGTCTCGGGGCGACGCACCTCTGCATCAACACGATGGGGCTCGGGTTGCCTTCCCCGCAGGCGCACCTGGACATGTTGCGCGAGCTCGCCCAAGCCCTCGGGTTGGAGCCCGCTCGGTAAGCCGGTCGAGTGATGCAGTCTTCTGGCATGACGTGCGGCGGTCGGGCCGGTCGGCGACCGCGCGCCTGGAACTGCCGAGTACCGTGTTCCCCGATCAGGCTGGCCAGTGGGCGCCGTCCCGACCGCTGACGCGTCGCCCTTCCCGTGCACCGGTACTCCTGGCCAATGACCGTCTCGGTCGCCTCGCGCTTCGGATCGCCGGTGGCCGGCGAGGAAAGCAGCGCGCCGACTCGGTGGGGAGCCGGCGCGCGATTGTCCCTCGGCAGCGGCGGTCAGTCGTCGGCGGTGAGCTGCTCGACGTCGATCTGGGCGCGCTGCAGGCGACCACTGTAGTCGATGAAGATCGACTGCCACTCGCTGAAGACGTCGAGCGCGGCCTGTCCTGCCTCGCGGTGCCCGTTCCCGGTCGCCTTGGTACCGCCGAACGGGAGATGGATTTCCGCTCCGATGGTACCGGCATTGACGTAGAAGATGCCGGTGTTGACGTCCTCGATGGCGCGGAATGCCTTGTCGATGTCGCGGGTGAAGATCGAGGCCGAGAGGCCGTAGCGCACGCCGTTGCAGACGGCGATCGCTTCCTCCAGACTGCGCACCCGGATGAGCGCCGTGACTGGTCCGAAGATCTCTTCCTGGGCGATCCGCATTTCGGGACGCACATCGACGAAGATGGTCGGCTGGTGGAAGTGGCCGCGTGCCAGTTCCCCGTCGCGCGCGATCTGCCCACCGGTCAAGATCTGCGCACCTTCCTCGACGCCGATCTGGACGTACCGGTGGACGCGCTCGAGCTGGCTCTCGCTCACGACTGGGCCGACGTCGGTCGTGGGGTCGAGGCCGTTGCCCAACTTGAGCCGGCCTACTCGCGCGTCGAGTTGATCCGCGAGCTCGCGGAAGACCGCCTCGTGCACGATGACGCGGCTCGCCGCCGTGCAGCGTTGCCCAGAGGTTCCGAAGGCGCTCCAGACGATCCCGTCCAGGGCGAGCCGGAGGTTCGCATCGTCCATCACGATGATGGCGTTCTTCCCACCCATTTCCAGCGAGACGCGCTTGCCCAGTCGCGCGCACTCGACGGCGACCTGCTGACCGACCTCGTTGGATCCGGTGAAGGAGATGAGCGCGACGTCCGGGTGCTGGACGAGCGCGGTCCCTACTGTCTCGCCGGTTCCGAGGACGAGGTTGAGCACGCCGGGCGGCAGACCGGCTTCCTCGAAGATCTGGACGAGTCGGACAGCCGAGCGCGCCGTGTAGCTGGCGGGCTTGAAGACGACGGTGTTTCCGCAGATCAGTGCCGGCATGATCTTCCAAGCCGGAATGGCGATCGGGAAGTTCCAGGGCGTGATGAGCCCGACCACGCCGATCGGTCGACGCTGCGTCATGTTCCACTTGTGGGGGAGCTCGGAAGGAGTGGTCTGGCCCCAGAGGCGGCGACCCTCACCAGCCATGTAGAAGGTCATGTCGATCGCTTCCTGGACGTCGCCGCGCGCCTCGGTGAGAACCTTGCCCATCTCCTCGGTCATCTCGCGTGCCAGTTGCTCCTTGCGCTCGATGAGGAGCTGCCCGACGCGGAAGAGGATCTCGCCGCGCTTTGGCGCAGGCAGCTTGCGCCAGCGATCGAAGGCTGCCTTGGCTGCTTCCACCGCCGCGGCGACGTCCTCCGGGCCGCTCTTGGCGTAGGTGCCGATGAGTTCGCCTGTCGCGGGGTTGCGGCGCTCGTACGTGGCACCGCTCTTCGCCTCGACCCACTTGCCATCGATATAGTTCTTGAAGTCTGCCATGGTCGGCTCCTTTCCTGCGGCCGCGGGATCGCATCGAGTTCGGCACGAGTCTACCGCAGCCTGCGCTATACTGCGCAGCGCGGCCAGCGTACGCTGGCGGTGCGTGGAGTATCGGTCCGGAGCGAAACAGTGATCGATCGAGAGCTTTCTGCCCGCCTGCGCCATCGTTCGCGCCAGTCCGGTATCTGGCTGGGCCTGGCGATGGGACTGGCGATCTTCATCGCGCTGGCGGGCTTCGTGTGGATCTACGCACGGCTCGCGCCTGTCTTCAGCGACTTTGTCTCGCGTCTTCCCGCGGTCACGCCGACCGTGACCGTCACCCCAGCCGTGACGCCGGCTGCGCTCGCTCCGCGTCCCAGCCCGACTCCTGCAGCGTCACCGGCGGTGACACCCACGCCGGCTTGGCAGCCGACGCATCGCGTTGCCCAGGGATCGCAAGTCAACTTCCGGGCTGGGCCGGGAACGCAGTACCAGGTCGTCACCGTCTTGGAACCGGGTACCGAGCTCCGCTTTCTCGGCGAGCAAGAGCAGGTCGGCAACGCGACCTGGCTACACCTCGAGCTCCCCGATGGACGCGACGGTTGGATCCGGACGGTCGATCTCGAGCTGGTTCGGCGTTGATATGATTGGATCGAACGGCGTGGACACACTGGTCAGGCGGCCAGCAGCCGATCCTCGCTCCCGATCGTAGCCCCTCGCGGGTCGGTGCTCGTCTGGACAGGTGAGGACGCGCGTGGGCCGCACCGAGCTCGGTGTGGCGGTGACGTCGGAACAGCACAGAGGAGTCGTCATGCAGCAAGTCACCATCGTCGGACTGGGACTCATCGGGGCCTCGATCGGGCTCGGGCTCAAGCGGTGGGCGGCTGCCCAGGCCCGCGGTGCGCCGCTGACGATCGTCGGCTACGACATCGAACTCCTGCACCAGAACGAGGCTAAGCGCATCAAGGCGGTCGATCGGACGACGTGGACGCTGCCGGAGGCCCTGGCCGGCGCTGATCTCATCGTCGTGGCCACGCCACCGAGTGCGGTGCCGGAAGTCTTTTCGGCGATCGCCGAACACGCCCCCGACGGAGCAGTCGTGACCGATACGTGCAGCACCAAGGCGACTGTCCTGCGTTGGGCAGCCGAGCGCTTGCCGTCACGGCTGCACTTCGTGGGCGGTCACCCGATGGCCGGCAAGACGCAGAGCATCGAAGGTGCCGATGCCGATCTTTTCCGGGGAGCGATCTGGGTGGTGACTCCGTCGCTCACCGCCAGCCGCGAAGCGATCGAGACGGTGCTGGGGCTGGTGGCTGCGCTCGGCGCCGAGCCGCGTTTTCTCGATGCCGAGGAGCACGATGCCTACGTGGCAGCGATCAGCCACCTGCCGTTCTTGCTCTCCGTCGCGCTCATGCGGGTCACCAGCCGCGATGTCGCCTGGCGGGAGATGCGCCAGCTCACGGCGGGAGGGTTCCGCGACACCACGCGCCTGGCTGCTGGCAGCCCTCGCATGTACCGCGACATCTGTGCGACCAATGCGCCAGCGATCACTCGCTGGCTCGATGCGGTGATCGCCGAGTTGGAACGCCTGCGCACGCTGATCGCCGCTGGCTCGGAGGATGCGCTGCGCGAGCTCGAGGTTGCCTTCGAGCAGGCGCGCGATGCCCGCGCCGAGTGGGCGACGCAGGAGCGGCGTCCCGGTGAGCTCCTGCAGGATACCGCTGGGGAACTCTCCCAACTCTCGGTCGGCCAGCACTTGCAGCAGCTGTTCTTGGGTGGCCTCGTGACGCGGCGCCGCTCGCTCCCGGAGCGCGAGCGGCAAAAGCCGGATCGCGATCGCTAGGGCAGGATCCGCCAGTCGTCCGGTAGGCGATACGTATAGAGCAGGCGTGTCGGCTCGCCGCCGCGCCGGACCCGTCCGCGATCCTGCCGTAGCAGTTCGCCGTATCGGTTGACGAGCTGAACGATCCGGCGAGCTTCCAGGTTGTAGAGCACGAGACCGACACCGACCGGCTGGAGACTCAGCGAGCGGGTCAGTTCGTCGATGACGCGGAAGGGGGGAAGCCGGTCCGGGCTGAGGAGCTGGGCCACGGTGTGGAAGGCAGTGGCGTTCTCGGCGGTGTTGTGCTCATCGAACACTGCCAACCCGGCCCGGACACCTTCGACGAAATCGGTGTCGAAGGGTGCCGTGTAGTCGAGGAGCTCGGTCAAGGTCACCGGATTGCGGCTACAGGCAGCCGCCAGCATCTTGATCGCGTGGCCAGGACCGAGGAAACTCGC
>DAOTYK010000005.1:0-24643 GCA_034434855.1 Thermomicrobium sp. | reverse complement strand
GAGGACTACCATCGGCCACGCCTCGCTCGAGGAGAGGAAGCGCAGGCGATCCTCCAACGCGTGCGCGAGTCGAGTCGCCTCCTCAGCGAGGTCTGAGTCGAGCGTGACGGCCGACGAGAGGGGGCACGAGCCACTCGCCCTCTGACCGCCACTGGTGCCACAAACTCCAACGAGGAGAATAAAGAGCACTCGGGTATGTGCGGGCCGTTTGCGTCTGCTACGTAACCGATCGAGTACACAGCCCACCTCGCCATAGGTCTTGCAGACCGCGCCCCTTGACAACGGCAGCAGCGATATGCCATACTGTCGGCGTGACAACGCGGAGGCGTGGTGTAGAGGCCTAACACGCGGCCCTGTCAAGGCCGAGATCGCGGGTTCGAATCCCGTCGCTTCCGCTCCTACCCCGGGGCCAATCGGTTCCGGGATTTTTGTTTCTCCAGCGTTGCACGCATCGAACGGCTCGGTTCGGACGAGCTGCAGTACATCCTCTTCTCTCGAGTTCCTCCTCGTTGCCGTGGCACGCCTAAGAGGGGGAAAACCTCACGCGACGACCTATAGGACGAGTAACGCGGTCACAGCTCGTCCGTGATCCTCGGCCTCAGCTGCAATCTGATCGCCTGTGCGCGAGCGCGCAGGGCACGAGTCCGCCGCGCGCCAACGTCAAATCGGTCGCTCGGTGGCCGGTGGCGACGCCCTCGAGCGTACCGTGCCCCCGCGAGTGCAGCGGACATCGTGCGCCGATGTGGTGACTGTTCCCTAGCTTCGTCGGTCCGCAGTCACTGCGGAACCTGCGCTTGCTCCCACCACAGTCCCATTCTCGCCTGAGTTCCCCCATCAACGAACAAGACTTGCCCCGTGATGAAGTCCGCGTCGTCGGACACCAGAAAGACGGCAGCCTTCCCCACGTCCTCCGGTCGCCCCACCCGTCCCCAAGGAACGAGCTGGTTTCCGAACTCGGTGGTGTAACCAGGAAATTGGAAATACCGCGGCACCTCGATCAATCCAGGACCGATCGCGTTGACCCGAATCTTGAGCGGCGCGAGTTCGATAGCCAACGAACGCGTGAAGGCGATGATCGCTCCCTTCGTCGCCGCATAGGCTGCGTGCAGGGGAAACCCAGCCGCACCATGGATCGAGGTGATGTTCAAAATCGCTCCACCGCCGCTCTGGATCATGTAATGAGCAGCGCGTTGAGCGCAGAAGAAATAACTCCGCATGTTGAGATCGAAAAGCTCATTGTAGACATCTTCCGGAAACTCGAGAAACGGCCGTGCACGCGTCACACCCGCGTTGTTCACGAGTATGTCCAGGCCACCGAGGGCGGCCGCTGCTTCATCGACGACACGGCGACATTCGCTGACCGAGCGGAGATCACCCCCCTTGGCGAAGGCACGCCCACCAGCCTGCTCGATCTCCCGTGCCGTTGCCTCTGCACCTTCCCGGCTGTGGGCGTAATGCAGTACGACTGCCGCTCCCTCTGCTGCCAACGCTCGAGCGATCCCTTGCCCGATACCCATGCCAGCTCCCGTCACCAGCGCTCGCTTCCCACTCAACTTCCCCATCGCTTCTCCTCCTGCTGGGCTCTGCGGTTCGCTCTTCACAGTATCGCGTGAAAGGCGGCGAGACGACGACCCCTACCTCTGTTCGCTTGCTGGTGGGCACTGCCCTTACTTGGGTTCTGCGCTGACTCGCCACGCCTCACGGAAGCGAAGATCGATCACCACCTGACGAGCGAGTGGGGGAATGGAGGGCGGATCGCCGTTGTCGGGACAGCCGGCGTCGAGGGAAACGTCGACTGATTGGTGGTGCGCGTGACAGCCGAGCATGGTTCGTGGGGCCTTGGTGAGGCGTACTGGGAAGCCGGAGTCCTCGAACCGATCGAGGCTGCGAGTGAATGCATCATCGGCAAGGATCCCTTCGGTGTCGCGAGCCTCATCTTCGGACTCCTGCGCTGCCTTTCGGGGGAGAACTCACGGGCCAGCGCCACAGTGACGGCCACGAGCAGGATCGAACTCAGCCGGTGGGATTTCATCGCCGGGGCACTCGATACCCCTACTCTCGACAGTTTTCGGAAGTCGCTTGGGTAACCGGATGCGACTTTACGTCGATCACCGACACTGGAGAAACACCGACTCCCGAAAGTTGGGCGATACGCGCACGGGATACCCCGGCTCGAGGTTTCTCCGCTGTACCAGTCGACATCGACGCAGCGAATCCTCACCGCGACGGCCCGACTGAGAAAGTCGATCCATGGCGCCCTTAGTGCGAGTCATCCAACCGAACGATGCGTGCAGCCGAACGCCGTTTCATCGTGGACGTTGTGAGCGCCATCCGCATAGCGATCGGTGCTGACATCGATCTCGCCCTCGATTGCCACTGAAAGACGCAGTCACTGGTGCGATCGCTTTGGCGCACGTGCTGGAGCCGCTGATGCCGGTTTGGTATGGAAGACCCGGTACCACCGGATAACGTCGATGCACTTCCCTCAGTCGCGAGGAGCACCCACATTCCGATCTGTACCGGCGAAAACCATTACCGACTCCTCGGCTTCCGCCAGCTCATCCTCTGGCAAGCCTGCCAGTATGTCGCACCCGATATCCCCGAAAATGGGCGACCTCCTCGGGGCACGCAATATCGCTGCGCTGGCTGATCGCTACGCGCTGCTCGTCGTCCCACCCAACGTAGCGAGTCCCGTCGGCACGATGGCAGCAGCACAGTTGTGCGCGGCCATGCCCAACTTCTTCGCGCTCGAGTTTGACGCCTTTACTATTGCATGGTAGGAGGAACTCATTCTCGAACGGCTAGCCGTTCGGGGCGACCACCTCATCCTCCCCTATCGCCCTGGTCATGGTGTTACGCTGGACATCGATGTCGCGTGCGTTCACGCCAAGCGAGGCACGACGTTCTTCGGTGAACCAGTCTGATACAAGGACAGCTCGCTGCATCTGGAGATTTCTGGTCTCATTGTGAGCGGTGCCAGCTTAGCGGAGCCGGGACGCTTTTGGCTCGATGCGCTCCGTCGCTCGTATCGTGGCGTCACGACCGACTCCGCTTCCCTACTTTTGGCTGATCTGCCAGAATCACGGCGAAAGCACGGAAAGGAGTCCGACGATGGAACTCGCTTTGCTTCTTCCGCCTTGGCCGAACGAGCGGTGGAAGTTGGCGCTCCAAATGGGCGTCACCCATGCAGTAACGACGCTACCTTTCCACGTCGTGGGCGGTCATCAAGCATCCAATCCACCGGGTGTTCCTCAGCCCATCGTACCAGTCGATGTGCCGCCGCCAGAGCATCGCCCGTGGGACTTTATGCCCTTGCTCCTGATGGTGCAGCGCTTCCGCGAGGCCGGCATCACGGTGTCGGTGATCGAGGCATCACCACCGATGCATCGCGCGCGGCTGGGAATCGAGGGGCGTGACGAAGAAATCGAGTGGGTGATCACGCTCATTCGGAACATGGGCAAACTCGGAATCCCTGTTTGGTGCTGGAACTGGATGGCGGTCATCAACTGGGCGCGCACCTCGGTCACCACCCCGACACGAGGCGGTGCACTGACGACGAGTTACGACCACGAACTCATGGAACGGGCCGGGCCGACTCATAGCGGGACGGTGAGCGCGGAGCAACTCTGGGAGAATCTTCGCTATTTTCTCAGCGCGGTCGTACCGGTCGCGGAAGAAGCGGGAGTCCAACTCGCCCTGCATCCTGACGATCCACCTGTGCCGTCACTACGGGGCATCGCGCGCATTCTCGTCACGCCGCAGGCGCTCCAGCGTGCACTCGATCTCCATCCCAGTCCAGCTCATGGGCTCACTTTTTGCCAGGGGACTGTCTCCTCGATGGGCGTCGATGCCGTCGAATGGATTCACCATTTCGGAAGGCAAGGAAAGATCCACTTCGTCCACTTTCGCGACGTTCGCGGAGGCCCGACCAACTTCGTCGAGACGTTCCATGATGACGGACAGACCGACATGTTCCGAGCCATGCAAGCGTACCATCGAGTTGGTTTCCGCGGGGTGATGCGACCCGATCATGCTCCCACGATGGAAGGGGAACCGAACACAGAACCGGGCTACATGATGCTCGGTCGCCTCTTCGCCATCGGCTACATGAAGGGACTACGAGAAGCGGTGCTCAAGACAGAAGCCCCGTCGCCGCAACAGACACGCCCGGCATGAAAGGTCGTCGAGCCAGATACCGTAACCCGTTCGCGCATCGGCCCCCAGGGTCCGCACATCGGCGATTCACGGCCGACATTCCGGGTTCGTCCTGGCTCGTCGGGTCGGCTACACTCGAGATGAGAGTAAGAACGAGCAGAACGAGGCGAGCCTCATGGAGACTGCTCCGCGACGAGTCATGCTTCTGACGACGCCCACGAGCTACCGCACCGCTGCCTTTCTCCAAGCGGCCCAGCGACTCGGTATCGAGACGTTGGTCGTCGAAGACACGCCAGCACCGCTCCAGCAGTTCCTCCCTCTCCGCTTTACGGCCGATTTCCGGGACACAGCTCGCGCAACCGAGCGAATTGCGGAAATCGCTCGCCAGTACGGCGTACGCGCCGTGATACCGGTCGATGATTCGGGTACCGTTCTCGCCGCTCTCATCGCCCAGCGATTGGGACTCCCGAGCAACGATCCGGATGCCGCGCTGGCTGCCCGAGACAAATGGATCATGCGGCAGCGCCTTGCCGCAGCAGGGGTTCCGTCGCCGCGTGCCCAGGCCTTTCCCGCGCTCGCTGACATGACGTCGCTTGCTCGTTCGATGAGCTTCCCGTGCGTGGTCAAGCCGACTCGTCTCTCCGGCAGTCGTGGAGTGATTCGAGCCGATGATCCAGTCTCGTTCGTGCGAGCAGTGGAGCGCATCCGGAGCATCCTGACAAGCGATGGCATCGACCTGCGAACGGCCGAGCTAGTGGCCGAACCCTTCGTCCCTGGATTCGAGGTCGCGGTGGAAGGGCTTCTGACTGATGGAGCGTTTCGGCTTCTCGCGCTCTTCGACAAACCTGATCCCTTGGATGGGCCATTTTTCGAGGAGACGATCTACGTCACACCCTCACGCTTACCACCTGCTGTCCAGGATGAGATCGTCGCGGCGACCGCCAAGGCTGCCCGCGCCCTGGGACTGCGGACCGGGCCCGTCCATGCCGAACTACGGGTCAACGAGGCCGGTCCTTGGGTCATCGAGTTAGCAGGACGCTCCATCGGGGGACTATGCTCTCGGATCTTAGAGTTCGATACCGGCCTGTCATTAGAGGAACTGATCCTCGCGCATGCCGTCGGCGAGCAACTCGCGGGACTCGAGCGCCGGCCGGACGCGGTGGGAGTCATGATGATCCCGATTCCGCGGGCAGGTATCCTCAAAGACGTCGAGGGGATCGAGGAAGCTTCGAGCGTGCCAGGCATCACTGGAATCGAGATAACGGTCAAGCGGAATCATCGCATCGTTCCGCTACCCGAAGGTGCAAGCTATCTGGGCTTTATTTTCGCTCGAGGAAGCGATCCCACAGAAGTCGAAACTGCATTGCGCTTCGCGCATGCACGCTTGCGGATCCGCATTGCGCCCGAACTGCCAGTGCTCGGAGTGTACACCACATGACCGGCTCATCACTTCTTGCGAGCTGGAGCACCCTTCGCTGGCTGTCCTGCTCCCGGCGGTATCCACTCCTCAGGCAACTCCTCCTCACTTCCGAACAGAAAGGCTTCCAGGTGCGCACGCAGGATCGCTCGATCATCCGGATCAGCCGGATTCAACCCATAGTGATTGATGACGATCGTCTGATACTCCAGCCACATCTGCCAGGCATCGCGCGAGATCTCGCGATAAACGCGCTCACCGAGCGGCCCAGGAAATGGTGGACGATCGAGTCCGGGCAACTCTCGCCGCAACTTCACACAGTGCACCAGTCGCGCCATGATCTTGTTCCTCTCGCCCGTCGGTCTCGAACGCTTGCCCAAGCGTAGCGGACAGTCACGCATGACGTCAAAGCCTGTCAGCAGGTGGGGACTGACACTTTGGGGAAACCACAGCCGCCAGACGACGATCACGCTCCAGGTTCTGCTGCGTGCGCGGGCCCAAGTTCGCTGCCTCGTCCTGGCAGGGGAAAATCGCCAGCCAGGGACCAACCGGCGAATACCGCTCGCGGTCTGGAACGAAGACGTCGCAGTGCTCGCGGCACGGCATGCCATTCCGGTCGTTCGTGTTCCCACCCGATCCACCCTTTTCGAACTCAGTAACGACGACCGGATCACTGCAGACCTCGGCGTGATCTCCTGCTTTCCTTGGAAAATCGACTCGCGCCTGGTTCGTCTTTACCCGTTCGGGATGATCAACATCCATCCATCGCTGCTACCGGACTTTCGCGGTCCCTCTCCGCTCTTTTGGCAATACCATGATGGCAGGTTGCGAGGAGGAATCACCCTGCACTGGGTGACGGACGAACTCGACGGCGGTCCCATCATCGACCAGGTCACTTGCGATATCCCTCTCGGCTTCCCAGGCGACCGTCTCGAAGCCTGGCTCGCTTGGTACGGAACGAGTCGCCTCGTGGAGATTCTCGGGCGGGACACGATACCTGCCGGGTGGTTCCCTACTCGACCTGGATCGTGGGCTCCTGTGCCCGACGATGCTGCCTGCCTTCTGGACACGAGCTGGCCGGCCTGGCGGGCAGCTCACTTTCTGAACGGCGTCCTACCGTTAGGATATCCCGTTACCATTCTGGACAATGAAGGCCAAGCGCGGATCGTTCGCCGCTGTCTCGGATGGTCGTCCCGGCCAGTCCATTCTGCCGAAACGGTGGAGTCTCTTCTGACCTTGTCTCTACAGGGGGGAGCGCTCACCGTGCTCGCCGAAAACCGATCGATCACCGGTGCGTGAGGGTCGCAACGTTCGCCGCCAGTACTCCAGCATATCCTCGAGTGTTCGCTCGATCGGTATCGTCGGCTGCCAACCGGTAGCCGCGCGCAGGGCCGTCGCATCTCCCCGAAGAACACGTACCTCGATCGGGCGGAACCGAGCCGGGTCACGTTCCAGTCGCAACGGAATACGCGCGAGCGACAGCAACTGCTCGACCAACTCGCGGAGTGACCACGACACCCCACTGGCGAGATTGAAAACCTCGCCACTGAATCGGGGCTCAGCCAAGAGTTCATACGCTCGGACGACATCGCGCACGTCGAGGAGATCTCGCTCGACGTCGAGTTCACCGACGAGGAGAACAGGCGGCGCCATGCCTAACTCAGCTTCCGCGATCTGGCGAGCAAATCCGGAGAGCGCGAATCGCTCGCTTTGGCCTGGCCCGATGTGGGTAAAGGGGCGGACCCGCACGATCGGCAAACCATAGGTCAGATGGTACTGAAGTCCCAAGAGATCCTGCGTCGCCTTGCTCACACCGTACGGGCTCAGTGGCCGAAACGGTTGGGACTCCGTGACGGGAAGCTCATGTTCGTAGACGAGGCCGTAGGCATCCGATGAACTGACGATGACGACCAGCGGTGGTGGTTCGAGCGAACGAACTGCCTCCAGCAAGTTGACCTGTCCGAGAACGTTGTTCGCGATCGTGCCGTAAGGATCCTGAAAAGAACGCGGAACGTAACTGACGGCTGCCAAATGAAAGATCACCTCAGGGTGCCAATGCGCCAATGTGCGGCGAACGAGGTCGCCGTTCATGAGATCACAGACAAGGTGCTGTTTCAATGACGAGGCCGGCGGGCTGGGGCGCGCCGAGAGCCCGATCACCTCCCAACGACCTGTTGCTGCCAGCTGATCTGCGAGGTACCGTCCAGCGAACCCGGTCGCGCCGGTGATCAAGGCTCGACGCATAGGACCGCCCACTCTTCCGTCATCGCTCCGGAAGGCTTCCGACCAGCCCCGCTTCCGACCGAAGCAACTCCGCCTTGTCCGTCCGCTCCCAGGGCAAATCGAGATCGGGTCGCCCGAAGTGTCCGTAGGCCGCGACCTGCCGGTAGAGTGGCCGCTGCAAGCCCAGATGATGGATGATCGCCGCTGGACGGAGATCGAAATGCCTCGTCACGAGCTCAGTGATCCGCTCCTCATCCAATCGTCCAGTTCCGAATGTCTCGACGTGGATCGCCACCGGGCGTGCTCGGCCGATCGCATACGAAATTTGAATCTCGAAGCGATCAGCCAGCCCTGCGGCAACGACATTCTTGGCGACGTAGCGAGCAGCGTATGCCGCCGACCGATCGACCTTCGTCGGATCTTTCCCGGAGAAGGCTCCGCCGCCATGTCGCGCCATCCCACCGTAGGTGTCCACCATGATCTTGCGACCGGTCATCCCCGCGTCCGCGCGCGGTCCACCGAGAACGAAGGAGCCGCTCGGATTGATCAGGATCTCCGTGTCGCGATCGACCAACTCGCCTGGAACGACCTGACTCACGACAGCCTCGATGAGATCACGACGGAGTTGCTCGCGCGAGACATCCGGGTCGTGCTGGGCGGAGAGCACCACTGTCGCGACACGAGCTGGTCGCCCATACCGGTACTCGACCGTGACCTGGCTTTTCCCATCCGGACGAAGGTACGGGAGAATTCCCGTCTTGCGAACCGTCGCTAAACGACGCACGAGTCCATGCGCAAGTGCGATAGGAAGCGGCATCAGCTCCGGTGTCTCGGTGCACGCGAAACCGACGACCATTCCTTGATCGCCAGCTCCGATCCGATCGAACTCGTCACTCGCCGAACCCTCGCGCACTTCGAGCGACTCGGAAACCCCATACGCGATCTCCGGTGCCTGCTCCTTGATCGAGAGGATAACCCCCATCGTCCGTCCATCGATGCCGTACTCGGAGGAAACATAACCAGCATCGGCGACGACCTGCCGAGCGAGCTCAGCGTAGTCGACGCGCGCCGTTGTCGTGATTTCCCCGATGAGAATCATCAGCCCGGTTGTCGTCGCCGCTTCACAAGCGACTCGCCCGTCCGGGTCTTGCGCCAGCACGGCATCCAGTACCGCATCGGAAACCTGATCGCACAGCTTGTCAGGATGTCCCTCGGTCACCGACTCCGAGGTAAAGTAGGTGCGTGGGGCACGCATGATGCTCAGTGTCACCGTTCCCAACCCCTTCACTTCGTCACATCGCACCCGGTGTACCGCACATCACTGTCATGTCCCATGCTGCCAAGAGACGAGGTAGGCCTCTTGTTCCGGAGTCAACCGGTCGATCGCGATGCCCATACTCTCGAGCTTGAGCTGCGCAATTTCGCGATCGATTTCCGCCGGAACCGGATAGACAGCAGCCGGGAGTTGCCGTCCCCGTTGCGCGAGATACACGCAGGCGAGCGCCTGATTGGCAAAGCTCATGTCCATGACGCTGGCCGGATGCCCCTCGGCAACCGCGAGATTCACGAGACGCCCCTCGGCGAGGACGACGATCGCGCGCCCATCAGGCAGCACGTATTCCTCGACAAAGGACCGATGCGACACGCGTTCGACTGCCATTTCGGCCAGTGCTTCGAGATTGATTTCGACGTTGAAGTGCCCCGCATTGCAGACGATCGCCCCATTCTTCATCACGAGAAAGTGTTCGCGGTCGATCACGTGCCGATTTCCAGTAGCCGTCACGAAAAGGTCCCCTATCCGTGCTGCCTCCCGCATCGGCAGCACTCGATACCCATCCATGACAGCCTCGAGCGCCCGAACCGGATCGACCTCCGTCACGATCACGTGCGCACCCATCCCCCGTGCGCGGAGCGCGATACCGCGCCCACACCAGCCATAACCCACGACGACCACCGTTTTGCCAGCCAGCAGCAGGTTCGTCGCGCGCAGGATGGCATCGATCGTGCTCTGCCCTGTGCCGTACCGGTTATCGAATAGATACTTGGTCATGGCATCGTTGACAGCGATCGCAGGAAATGCCAGCAAATCGTCGCGAGCCAACGCACGCAACCGGATGACGCCAGTCGTCGTCTCTTCGGTCGAACCGATCACGGTCTGTAGGACATCGCGTCGCTCGCGGTGTACGGTCGTGACCACGTCCGCACCATCATCGATGATCAGATGAGGCTCATGATCGAGAGCCCAGTTGATGTGTCGGTAATATGTCTCGGCGTCCTCGCCACGCCGGGCGTAAACATGAAAGCCGTCGGCAACCAATGCAGCAGCGACATCGTCCTGCGTCGAGAGCGGGTTACTCGCGCAGATCACCGGTGTTGCACCAGCAGCACGCAACGCGTACGCGAGATTCGCCGTCTCGGTCGTGACATGGACACAGGCAACGATTCTCAGACCCTCGAGCGGACGTTCTCGTTCGAATCGTTCACGAAGGAGGCGCAGAACGGGCATCTCCCGCGCTGCCCAAGCAATGCGCTTCTTTCCTTGCTCAGCTAAAGAGAGATCAGCGATATCGTACGGTATCACTCGACCGCTCACCGTTCGTCCCGTCCTGTTTCCCTCGCCTCGACCGATGTTCCGCGACCGATCATCGCAAGAAAGTTCGCGATCTTTCGCCTATCGGGCGCCGGAATGACACCGAGCTCGGTGACGAGCGCTGTGATGAGCCAGTGTGGTGTCACATCGAATGCAGGATTCCGTACCGGCGTGTCCACCGGTGCGATCCACGTTCCTTTCAAGCGTAACACTTCAGCCGGATCGCGCTCTTCGATCGGAATTGCGTTTCCATCCGGCGTCTCCGGATCGAAAGTAGAAAGCGGAGCAGCCACGTAAAACGGAACCTGAAACCGCTCCGCAGCCACCGCGAGGCCGAGTGTACCGATCTTGTTGGCAACGTCCCCGTTCGCTGCGACACGATCCGCACCGACGAGCACGGCATCCACCTCACGTCGAGAGAGCAGGAACGGTGCCGCACCGTCCACGATGAGCGTATGCGGTATTCCGCTGCGGCGGAGTTCCCACACGGTCAATCGCGCCCCCTGCAAGCGTGGGCGAGTTTCCGTGACCCAGACATGCTCTAGACGACCGAGTTCATACGCGCGGCGGATGATCCCGAGTGCGGTTCCATACGCTCCTGTTCCCAATGCTCCGGTGTTGCAGTGTGTCAGCACGCGCGTTCCAGAACGCAAAAGCCCAGCGCCGTAGTCGGCGAGTGCCCGATCGATGGCCCATTGTCGATCCAAGAGTTCCTGCACCAGCTGGCCAAGAAGACCGGCTGCCTCCGCGGCATCCACCGCACTTGCCACGCGCTGCCGAGCCACGTGCAGACCATGAAAGAGATCGGCGGCGGTCGGCCGCGTGCTCGTCAACAACGCTTCCCCGGCGGACAATGCTCGACGCCAATCGCCCCCCTCTCGCGCGGCCCGCTGCACCGCGAGAGCGAGCCCGGCGACTGCGCTGATGCCGATGGCCGGCGCCCCACGGACGCGCATCCCTCGGATTGCTGCCGCCACGTCCTCGATCGTTCGGCACTCGAAAAGCTGCTCTTCATCCGGAAGAGCCGTTTGATCCACGATGACGAGCGACTCTCCCGTCCAGTGGAGCGGTCGCCATTCGCCCGGCGCATCCGTCATCGTTCTCCCCCGGCACCACTCCCACTCACGATCCTCGATTCGCCCATCAGCAGTGCTCGGCAGACGTCCTCGATCACGCTCATGGGCACGTCGCGGCGCACCTCGACGTGACCTGGTGCCCGAGGCAGAATCCACGTCAGGTTGCCCCCCACGGCCTTTTTGTCGTAGCGAAGACGCCCGAGCACCTCGGCGAGTGGGAGATCGACCGCTCGCGGCAACCCAGCCTGATCCAGGAGTTCGTCTTGCAACCTGACGAGATCGTCACGACAGCAGCCCAGTCGCTGCGCGATGCGAGCGACCGCCCGCATACCCACTGCGATCGCCTCGCCATGCCGCAACCGGTACGCACTCGTCGCCTCGATGGCATGGCCCAGGGTGTGACCATAGTTGAGAATCCGGCGCAGTCCGGATTCGCGCTCATCACGGGCGACAACGCTCGCCTTGATATGAATGTTTTGCCGAATGAGCCGAGTGAGTGAGTCGGCATCCTGCCACCACGCGTCGTACGGCAGCTCGGCGAGCATGTTGAGCAACCGCGGTTCCTGCGCCTCGGTCGCAGTGCACTCGATCATCGCATGTTTCACCACTTCAGCCCACCCGGAGCGACGCTCCTCGACCGGAAGCGTCGCAAGCACGTCCGGGTCCGCAACCACCAGATGCGGCTGGTAGAAACTCCCGATGAGATTCTTCCCGAGCGGATGATCGACCCCCGTCTTTCCGCCGACGCTCGCATCGACCATCGCCAAAAGGCTCGTCGGCACTTGCACGAACGCGACACCACGGAGAACAAGCGAAGCCGCAAAACCGGCAACATCACCGACTACTCCACCCCCGAGCGCGACGACGACATCGGAACGCTCGATGCCGACCGTCAGCATCCAGTCGAGAAGCGATGTCACGGTCTCGAGCGACTTCGAGTGCTCTCCCGGGGGAATAGCGGTCGCCACGACATCGAAATCAGCAGCAGTCAGTGACGAGTGGGCGTTCGCTCCCCAGTATCGCGCGACCTGCTCATCGCTCACGAGAAAGGCGCGCCGAGCCTTGGGCCAACGGCGTCGCACCAGCTCGCCGAGTCTCGTCAAAATACCTGAAGCCACATAAAGTTCGGAGCGCCCGGCAGCACCGAGCAGAACGCGGAACGGTACGCTTCCTCGGTCCTCCAGCTCTCGCACTGCTTCGACGATTCGTTGTGCAATCTCCAGCGGCACCTCGTCATCCGTATCGATGACGACATCAGCCTGCTCGTAGAGCGCTCGCCGGCGCTGCCAAAGCTCTTGCAGTTTTGCTGCTGTGTCGCCGGCGAGCAGCGGCCGAACAGTCGGCTGCCGTTCTCGTTCATGCTGGCGGCGCAAACGGTCCACCAATGTCTCGATCCGTGCACGCAAGTGCACCACGGCTGTCTCGGTGCGCAAAGGAATCCAGTTCCGATCATCCAATACGATCCCGCCACCAGTGGCGATCACCACATGCTCGGCCTGTGATGCCTGCAGCAAAGCTTCTCGCTCCGCTGCTCGGAAAACACTCTCGCCGTACCGTGCGAAGATCTCGGCGATCGGCAAACCGAAACGCTCTTCGACTATCCGATCAGTATCCACGGCACGCCAGCCCAGCAAATCCGCGACGAGCGGCGCGATCGAACTCTTCCCTGACCCGCTGAGCCCGATGAGTGCGATCCGTTTGACCACCTGCGACCCCTTCACGATACGTGAGCGAGGTGCCGCCTCCGAGCGATTGTATCCCACGAGCGGATTCAGATGTGTGCTAGGATACGCTCAGCGAAAGCCGTTGGGATCGGAGCAGTCCACAAAGAGGGGTATAGCGGATGCGACGCAAGGTCTCCATTATCGGTGCCGGTGCTGTCGGTGCGACCACCGCACAGTATCTCGCTTCCCGCAACATCGCCGACGTCGTGCTCGTGGACATCGTGGAAAATCTCCCCCAGGGCAAAGCGCTCGACTTGTTAGAAGCTGGACCGGTTCTGGGGTATGATTGCCAAATCATCGGCAGCAACAGCTATGACGCGACAGCTGGATCGGACGTGATCGTCATCACGTCCGGTTCGCCGCGCAAGCCTGGCATGAGCCGCGATGATCTCCTCCGCGTCAACATGAACATCGTTCGGAGCGTCACTGAACAAGCAGCGCCATTGTCACCCGATGCCGTCATCATCGTGGTGACCAACCCGCTCGACGCCATGTGCCATGTCGCCTTGGAAGCTTCCGGGTTTCCTCCTGCACGCGTCGTTGGTCAGGCTGGTGTCCTGGACGCCGCCCGCTTCCGCACCTTCGTCGCGCTCGAGCTCGGTGTCTCCCCGCGCGATGTCCACGCGATGGTCCTCGGCGGCCATGGTGATACGATGGTTCCGCTGCCCCGCTACACGACCGTCTCGGGCATCCCGATCACGCAACTCATCCCCGCCGATCGCATCCAGGCGATCGTCGAGCGGACACGCGACGGTGGTGGAGAGATCGTTCGCCTGTTAGGAACGAGTGCGTTTTACGCACCAGCTGCGTCGGTTGCCGAGATGGTCGAGGCCGTCCTTCTCGACGCGAACCGCGTCTTGGCTGCGAGCACGTATCTGACCGGTCAGTACGGGATCCATGACCTCTATGTCGGGGTTCCGATCAAGCTCGGTGCCGGCGGTGTCAAAGAAATCATCGAAATCGAGTTGACCGATGAGGAACGGGCCGCCCTGCATCGATCGGCCGACGCGGTGCGCGAATTGGTTCGAGCGATGAAGCAACTGACCTGACAACAGCAAGCGACCGAGGGGGAACGATCCCTATGCATTTTTCGCACGATCCCTCCGGAACGATCCATACGATGTTGAGTGTCGATGAAGCGCGGGAACGCATTCTCGCGTGTTTCGCTCCGCTCCCACCGCGACGCACCCCGCTGCTGGATGCCTTGGGCTTGGTCCTCGCTGAACCGATCATCGCCCGGGAAAGTATCCCGCCGTTCACCAATTCCGCCATGGACGGCTACGCGGTTCGCGCGAGCGATACGCGCGGTGCCTGCCCTGATCGTCCGGCCGAACTGCGAGTCATCGGTGAAGCACCCGCCGGAAGCCCCGCTCCGCGCGGGTTCTCCGACGAAGCGCCCCCGCTTCGCGTTGAGTCCGGCATGGCCATCCGCATCATGACTGGCGCAGTCCTCCCACCGGGCGCCGATGCGGTCGTACGGTTCGAGGACACCGACGAGTCGGACACGCCCAGCACGATTCGGTCGCGTGGCGTCGTCCGTATTCGGCGAGAAATTGCCCCGGGAGAAAACGTGCGCTGCGCGGGTGAGGATATCCTAGCCGGGTCCGTCGTCTTCGAACCAGGAACCGTTCTCGGACCAGCTCACCTTGGGCTTCTCGCTTCCCTCGGTTACTCCTGGGTTCTCGTTCATCCGCGCCCACGGATCGCTATCCTAGCCACTGGCGACGAGGTTGTGCCGATCGATTGGCCACTCGAGCCCGGACAGATTCGTAATAGCAACAGCACGGTCCTCGCCGCCCTCGTCCAGCAGACCGGTGGAATACCCAAACTGATCGGCATTGCTATCGATCGAGAAGAAGATGTCGCACGACACTTGCAATACACCCATGATGCCGATCTGATCCTCACCTCGGGCGGTGTGTCACAGGGTGACTATGACCGAATCAAAGAGTTCTTGCGTGCGCGCGGACGCTTCGAAATTTGGCAAGTGCGCATCAAACCTGGCAAGCCGATGGCATTCGGCTTCGTGGCAGATACCCCGGTTTTAGCACTTCCCGGCAATCCGGTGGCAGCCGTCGTGGCCTTCCTCCAGTTCGCTCGGCCAGCGATCCTGCGCCTCCTCGGACGGGCAGATCTCGAGCCGATTCGCGTGAGAGCCCGTTTGACGAAAGCAGTGGATAATCGCGGACGACGACGTCATTTCGTTCGTGCGCTGCTTCATCGACGATCCGGCGAACTCTGGGTGACCCCGGTCCCGCAACAGGGTTCGGGCATTCTCAGTGGCTTGGTGCACGGCAACTGCCTCGCGGTGATTCCCGAAGAGTGGTCGGAAGCCCCAGTCGGCTCAGAGGTAACGGTCGAGCTGTACGATCCAATCATCGCTGCGGCCATTTTGGCCGCAGGAATTTGAATTTAAGGAAGCAGTACGAGAAGAATCCCAACCAGCATGATGAGCGCCGCTACTACCGCATTGACACCCGGCACTTCACCGAGGATCAGCCAGGCCAGGAGAATCGCACCAGTTATTTCTTGCGTGTAGATGACGTTGGCGATCGCAGCGTTCAATCGGCGGACACTCGCATTATACAGCGTGTGACCGAGCGTGTTCGGTATCAACCCGAGCCCGAGGAGCGCTGCGACCACCTGCCAGTCATAACGAGCGACGCTCGCTCCCGCACTGAGCACTGCCAGGAGCGCAAAAGGAAAGACCCACACTGCAGCTGATCCGTACACAGCGATCGCATAAGCGAGGAGCGGAACCCGCACCCGCTCGCGACGACCAACGAGAGAATAGGCTGCGTACGCGGCAGCCGAGAGGAGGGCCAACCCATCGCCGACAGCGATTCGTAGCCCAAAGCGCGGCTCGAAACCGGTGAGAACGACGACTCCCGAGAGGACGATCACGATGCCCACGATCTGGCGCGGTCTCAGCGACTCCTTCAGCAGGACTGCCGAGAGGATGGCGAGCATGATCGTGGAGGTATAGAGCAAGGGCAACACATGCGCGACCGGCGCGAATTGCAGTGCAGCATTGTACGCCACGAAGTGCACCGCCAGTGTCGATCCGTAGATCGCCAGCCGGGACCAGCCGAGCGACCGCAGTGCTCCCAACGTGCGAGTCGCGAGCGCGGCCGGCAGCAAAGCGAGCGTTGCCACGAGAAGACGCCAGAAAGCGATCTCGAACGCGCTGACCGACCCGGCGAGCCGTATCAGAACAGCACTCGTCGAGACAGCGAAAACCCCGGCAACGGCGAAGCCGAGCCCGATCACGAAGTCGTTTCGACTGCTTTCTACTCTGAGAACGTGTTGCCCTTCCGCCATCCTGCTCTTCCCCTCGGGGGTCCAAGAGTGGTAGGATACAGCGCCTGTTCTGAGCGACGAACCCACGGCAGAGGTTCGACCACATGAACGATCTCACGGTTCGACGTTTCCGAGCGAGGCCACCTAGCTCACAGGATCGAGTGTACGGCTTCGCCATCGCTGGTGGAATCATCCGCGCCGTCGTCGCTGACGGAAAGGGACAGATTCTCGGTGAAGCAGCGGAACCCCTCAACAATTTGGACGCTCCACATGTGCTCCATCGGCTTGTCGAGTTGGCTCGCGTCGCACTGGGTCGCGCTGGCCTTCCGCAAGCGGAATTGAAGGCCGCCGGCGTTGCGTTCGGTGGACCAGTGGATCCCGAGCGGGGCGTTACCATCCTCTCGCCACGTTCGCCCGGCTTCGAGCAGTTTCCGCTCGTCGCCTTGCTGGAAGAGCAGCTGCGCGTGCCGACCGTACTCGAGAACGATGCCCGGGCCGCCGCGTTCGGCGAAGCAGTCTTCGGTGCAGCTCGTGGCTGTCAAACTGTCATTTATCTCCACCTCGGCTCGGGAGTCGGCGGAGGCATCATCGTGGATGGACGGCTCGTCTACGGTGCCACGAGTACGGCTGGAGAGATCGGCCACATGGTCGTCACAGCCGGTGGACCACTCTGTTCCTGCGGCAAGCCCGGGCATCTGGAGGCGTATGTCGCCGAGCCAGCTCTCGTCGCTCGCGTTTGGGAAGCGCTCGCCGTCTCACCGGATGATCCAGCGCATCGACTCCTCGGTGGACCGATCACGGCTCGCGTCCTGTTCGAGCGTGCACCGGAGAGTCCGACCATCCAGCGCGTTCTCGACGATACGATCCAGATGCTCGGACTCGCCATCGCCTCCCTCATCGCCACACTGAATCCGGAAGCGGTCATTATCGGCGGACCGGTAGCCGAAGCAGGCAGTCGTCTCTTGGAACCTTTGCAGGCGCGTGTCCGTCAATATGCGTATCCCGCCTCCCTACGCCGCGTACGCCTTGCACTCGCTGAACTCGGTCCAAATGCCCCGATGATCGGAGCCGTCGCGCTGGCCTTGGCTCGCACGTAAGTTGGCATCACCCGTACGACTTCACACCGACATCACCCCCTGCCTCGGGGCCGAGTGATCCCGACATGCCGACCACTCGGCAGCAGCGAACACGATCCGCAAACGATCGCACGAATCTCTCTGGCTCCATGATCGGCCGGCAGCGACCGTACCTCCCCCGCTCCAACCGTTCCGTCGAAAACGAAAGGTTTTCAGCTTAGTGAAGAGGCATACTCCGGATAGCGAGCGGCGAATCTCGACCGATAACCGCCTGCTCGACTCGAAAGCCTGCCGAACTGCCTGAGGCATCAAGACAATGGTTTACACCCAGTACGGACGCCAAGGAGCGGATCCGATCCTTCCCCCTTTGCACGGGAACGACCGACTTCGGTGAATGACCGATGATGAAACAGCTTTCGCCCAACGAGGATGCCCTGGTCGAATGCCACCATTGAGGGAAGTCGGTTGCCGAGACGGCCCGAGCACTGTTATCCTCACTATTTGGCATGGCTGAAGGGAGGTATCGTGTCAGCTCGCATCTTGAGCCCGAAGCTTCAAGAACGACTGCTGGAATTACTCCGCGAACTCGGTCGACCGGCTACGACCGAAGAACTTGTCCGGCTGCTTCGTGAGCGTCTGCAATCGAGTTGACGCTCGTCGAAACGGGGAGTGCGCGAGTGACTGACGAGACGAACGTGCAGACCCTTCCTGAAATCGAATTCCGGGGTTCCGAGGAGGACCGCGACCTCGCTCTTCGTGTCTTCGCGCTCTTGCGTGCGACCGCTCGCTTTTATCCCACACACGCCCCGATTCGCGTGCCACTGGAAACGCTCGCCACCCACTTTGCTGAAACGGAAGCAGCTGGCTCGATCGCTGAATGGGCCGAACGGCTCCGAACAGCTCTGGCAGCGAATGATCACGTGTTCGCTCTCGAGGCTACTCAAGATGGCCAGATCATCGTCGCCACGACACGAGCTGGTCGTCCGCCACTACCGCCGGAAGCGCTCATCGATACCGCTCATCAGTTACCGCGACGCTTCCTCGAGCCCCCGCCCGAGGCATTGACACCAACCAAGATGCGCATGCCCGAGGAGAAAGCAACCCCGGTCGTGGAACGCGAAATCGCGGTACCAGCCGAAGAGGAAGGGCCCGAGGAAGTCGTCGCACCTGCTGCGACTCACGTCACGGTCATCGAAGACATCGCAGAACTCTCCGATGACGAACTAGCAGCCGCGATTCGAATGGCACTCAGCAACCGTCCTGACGTCGTCGGTTTCGCTGACCTGTGGGCGATCGCGCGGATCGTCCCGAGTCTTTCTCGTGGCGATGTTCGTCGGATCCGAGAATACATTGTCGAGCGAGGCGAACCACTGACCGACCAGGAAATCGTCGAGGTCCTCTTCGATGTCCGGCCTGGTACGCCGGATTATGCATTGCGACAACTCGCTCTCGACGCGCGCCTGATAAGCGAAGAGGGATTCGAGTTCGTGGGCGTGCCAGGCGCACATGCGTGGACAGTACGCGAAGTAAATCCTGTGGCCTCACCGAAGCGAAAGGTTGCTGATCTCGGCCAGGATTTTCGCTATCTTCTGGAGTCAAGCGAGGCTATTCAGCCGGACACAGAGAGCGTCGTCGACCATGTTCTGACATTCTATGAGTATTACTACGGTGTCCTTCCGTATGACAGCACGATCGCTTCCGTCCTTCCACCACGTGTCTTTCCGGATCAGACACGGGCACTCCTCCGCTTCGAGGCCCCACAAACACACGACACGTTTTACGTCGAACTGCGCTATCCGACGACGAACCGCGGCGGATTCCTCTTCGGGTTCGAGCAGTTTTTCGCTGCCAATCTCGTCGCCGGAGCCCTCATCACCTTGGAAAGGGGCGAGGAACCAGGACGATTCATCATCGACTACCTTCCTATTTCACGTCAAGAGCGACGCCTCCTCGCACTCGACGAAAAGCAGCGCAAGTATGTCTTTCGCCCAACGGTGTACTTCTGTGCCGTGCAAGACAGCATGCTCTTGACCGAGCAACGCTTCCCTCGCTTCGCAGGTCAAGAGCCGCTCGACGAGCGGACTCGTCGCTCCTATGAGCGTGTCCTGGAAATCACCTTCGAGCGAGTCGGTGAGAATGTCGGCAGCAGCGAGGCACCTCGCTACATGGCGACGCTCGACGACCTGGTCGCTGGTGTGAACGTCGAGCGCCCCTTGAGCGTGGAGCAGATCCGCTACCTGCTCACGTCAGGGCAGTATCCGCAGTTCGAATCCGATCCGGATGTCGCGGACCTCTATTACTATACGCCACAGCGGTGAGTGTCATGCGAACTTCGACCACCTCGAGCATCGACATCGCCGAACTACTGGTACGATTCCGCAACCACGTGCGGGCGAGCGACGTGGCCCAACTGTCCGATCTCCCTCGCCAAAGTGCCCGGCAGCTTCGCCAGCTTTGGCTCACGCTGCCGGTCGAGACGCGGCGTCGCCTTGTCCAAATGATGGCGGAACTGGCTGAAGACAACCTGTCACTCAACTTCCGTCACGTATTCCTCATCGCGCTCGAGGATGATGACCGGCAGGTGCGGGAATGTGCCATCGCTGGATTGTGGGAGGAAGAAGACACGCGTGTTCTCCATCGCCTCCTCGATCGCCTGCCCCGAGAATCAGAGCCGTCGGTAAGAGCCGCGCTTGCTCAGGCGCTCGGTCGCTTCACCGAACTCGATGTGCTGGGTCGATTACCCCTCGAAGACAGTCGGGCTCTCCGCGCAGCTCTGTTTCCCCTTCTCGAGAGCAGTGAACCGCTCGAAGTGCGTCGCCGTGCACTCGAATCTGCAGCGGTTTACTCGCACGATCCGAGGGTAAACGAGGCGATCGAAGAAGCGTACTGGTCTGGCGAACCTGCCCTCAAAGTGAGTGCCTTGTATGCCATGGGTCGGTCACTGGACCGACGCTGGCTACCCCTTCTCCTGGAAGAGTTGCAGAGCGAGGAACCGGCATACCGCTACGAGGCTGCCACTGCCTGCGGGGAACTCGGTGCAGAGGAAGCAGTCGACGAACTCATCGCCTTGACATCCGACCCTGACCGCGCAGTGCAAGGGGCAGCGATCGCTGCACTCGGGCGTATCGGCGGTACTCTCGCCACGAATGTCTTGCGTCGCTTAGCTCGCTCGACCGATCCGGTTGTGCGCGAGGCCGCCGAAGAAGCGTTGGCCGAGGCGGTCTTCGCGAGCGACCCTCTCCGTCCCACTCCATGGTAAGTTCGAGTCACATTCGGTACGTCGACGATCCGGCTGAGTGGGATCAGCTGGTTCTGGCGAGCGGCGGGCGTCTGTTGCAGAGCTGGCGCTGGGGCGAATTCAAGCAGCGACACGGGTGGGATTGTCTTCGGCTGTCGATCACCGCTGCAGACAGCGTTGCTCTCGCGCAAATCCTCGTGCGACGAATACCCCCGTTCTCCGTCTTGTACATCCCCCGCGGACCTTTGGTCAGAGGATTCACCGAAGCGCTGCCCAAAGCGTTTCACCATGTGCTTCAGCAGCTGGCCCGCCAGTATCGCGCTATCGCTGTCCTCGCTGAACCGGAAGACACCTCCGGACTCGCTCTCCTCCCCAGAGATCTCGGCTGGAAACCAAGCCGCTTCGTCATCCAACCGCGGAGGACACTCAAAGTCCCTCTGGGGGATGACACCATGTTGCTCGAACAGATGAAGCCGAAGACACGGTATAACGTCCGCCTCGCATTCCGTCGCGGAGTGACGACACGCATCGCATCCCATAGCGAAGTCGAGCGCTTCTACGAGTTGCTGCGCGAAACAGCCGAGCGCGATCGCTTCGGTATCCATCAGATCGAATATTTTCGAGATCTTCTGACGCTCTTCGGTGAAGACGCAGCGCTCCTGATTGCCGAGTTCGCAGGGGAACTTGCAGCAGGAGCGCTCGTTGTGCGATTTGGTGACGAAGCAGTCTATCTCTACGGTGCCTCGAAGACCTCGCTGCAACGACATATGCCGACGTACGCTGTCCAGTGGGCTGCACTCCAGTGGGCACGGTCACATGGCTGCCTCTGGTACGATCTGTGGGGGATCCCCGACACCGACGATCCGCCTCCCGAAACCGACGATGAGCACCTCAATGTCCGCAGCGGGTTGTGGGGTGTGTATCGGTTCAAGAGCGGCTTCGGTGGCCGCCCGTATACTTACCCCGGTGTGCAAGAGTTGGTTCGCTCACCGATTCTCATGGCGCTTTGGCGTCGACTGCGTCCGCTAGGAGCGTGATTGCATGCCGGCTCTGCACGATTTGCTCAGCGATCTTTCTGCCGAGCTGCGTGGTGATGACGCGGTTATGGTGACCCGCGTTGTCTACGACTCTCGCCAGGCAACGCCGGGCTGTCTTTTCGTGGCACTCCGGGGTACACATACGGACGGACACCGCTATCTCGCTGACGCTACCTCGCGTGGTGCAGTAGCAGCAGTCGTCGAAGAGTGGCCCACTGAAGAGATCCCAGGCCTACGCGCCATCGCTCGAGTCACCGACACTCGCGTGGCACTCGCTGCCATCGCCGCGCGCTTCTACGGTTATCCAGCCTCCGATCTCGGCCTCATCGGAGTAACTGGTACAGACGGCAAAACGACGACCACCTTCCTGATCGATGCCATCCTCCGCGCAGCCGGCTACCGAACTGGTCTCATCGGCACCGTCGCCCTACGCATCGGTGACGAGTTCGTGACCCACGATCTCAGACAGACGACACCGGAGTCTCTCGATGTCCAGGCACTCCTGGCCCGCATGCGCGCGACGGGTGCCGCCTGGGCTGTCGTGGAAGCCACCAGTCACGGGCTGGAGCTCCACCGGTTGGATCATTGCCCGTTCGATATCGCAGTCGTGACCAATGTTACCCAGGAGCATCTCGATTTCCATGGTACCATCGAAAACTACCGGCGAGCCAAAGGAAGGCTGCTGGAGTTCGTCCGCGATCGACCGGAACGTGCTTATCCGCGTGGCATCGTCCTCAATGCTGACGACGAGGGAGCACGGTCCCTCGCGCGGTTCGCTGGCTCCGTACCGATCCTGTGGTACTCAGGGACTGGTAAGGCTGCCCTCGCAGCAGAAAATGCCCGCATTACTGGCAAAGGTACGAGCTTCTGCCTTCGTTATGGTGATCGCGTGGCTGATGTGCATTTGAGACTTTTCGGTCTCTGGAATGTCGAAAATGCGCTCGCTGCTGCTGGAACCGGCATTCTTCTCGGAATACCCCTGGACGTGGTCGTCACCGGACTCCAGCAACTCTCGGGGGTACCCGGGCGCTTTACCCCGATCGACTGCGGGCAGCCGTTTCGCGTGATCGTCGACTACGCCCACACGCCGAAGTCATTCGAGCGAGTTCTCCCGCTGGCGCGCTCCCTCGCACAGCGGCGCGTGATCGTCGTTTTCGGAAGCGCCGGCGAGCGTGACCGCATCAAACGCCGGCTGCAGGGAGCGATCGCTGCTCGCCTAGCCGACTTCGCCGTCTTCACGTCGGAGGACCCCCGTCACGAGGACCCGGATGCCATCATCGCCGAGATCGCGGAGGGAGCACGTGAGGCTGGAGCGCAAGAGGGAGAACAGTTCGTCTGTGTAGAGGATCGAGCCCTTGCCATCCGAGAAGCGTTCCGGCGGGCGCGTCCGGGTGATATCGTCTTATTGCTCGGGAAGGGACACGAGCAGTGCATACTCTACGGCGACGAACGACGGCCGTGGAACGAGGAAGCAGAAGCCAGGCAAGCGCTCCGGGAACTCGGGTACGACTGCTCATCCTGATCGCTCTCTTCACGTTGACTCTTCTAGCATCCGGTTGTGGAGACACCGTCGAGGAACCGGACCGGGCGATCGCAGCGACGGCAAACGGCCGCATCCTGTTCGTTCAGCACGGTGACATCGCAGTGTGGGAGAACGGCAAGACACGCCGATTGATGCAACTGGGAGATGCAGCCTGGGCACGCTGGTCCCCGGATGGACGACGCATCGCCTTTGTCCGGTTGAGCGATGCGTATTCGGATCTGTACGTTGCGGATACGGCCACTGGCGAGATTCGCCAACTGACGCGTAACCGTCCACTCTTCACACCTGGAACCTACGAATACGTCCAAAACGCCGTCTGGGCGCTCAGCCCTGCCTGGTCACCAGATGGTCAGCGCCTGGTGTACGTCTCGGATCGCAACACGTTGAAAAACTTCCTCTGGCTCATTCCCAGTACGGGTGGTGCACCGCAGCTGATCCAAGCGTCTACCCGGCTAGGAGACAACGTCGATCAGCCGGCGTTTTCGCCCGACGGCACGCGGATCGTGTTCATTCACCGTGTATCCCGCGAGGACGGGCTGCAAAGACGGACCGATCTTTGGATCGTCGATCTCCGCAGCGGCAATTTGACTCCATTGGTTCAGGGTGGCGACGGGCAATATGCTCCTGCATGGTCCCCTGATGGTCAATGGATCGTTTACGTCGGTCGTCACGGTGAATCGAACGATTTGTTCCTCGTGCCGGCCACAGGTGGGCAGCCGATTCAGATCACCGACTCAGGAGTCGTCGCCAGTCCGACTTGGTCACCGGACGGTCGCGCCATCGCATACCTGCAACTGGAACAGGACGGATTCACGGTCTATGTACTCGAGCTGCGCATCGGTGCGGATGGTCGACCACAGGCAACCGAACCACGGAAACTGTTCAGCGCCGAGCGTATCGACGCGGTGTCCGGACTGTCCTGGGTCCCCTGACGCTGGGTAAGCGGTAGTGGCCCTCGCTCATCCCCGAGGAGGACGCTCTCGTCCCGCTTGCGGATGATGACGGGCCAGATCGAGGTCAGCACAACTCGACTGATCCCCGCTCCATGACCAGACAGGTTTTCATGTTTCCGAGCACTTTCGGGCATCCGTTTGAGTAATTCAGAACAGGAACGTTGGTCGGGAGGGAACTCTACCGCCCCACGCTGTGATGTCTCAGCCCTCGAAGGAGTCAGCGCCGGAACTCGGTCAGATGCGATATGGGCTCGCCCGATACTCTCTATATCATGTTGCCACAATACTAGTCGACTACGCGGCTGGTGGGG
>DAOTYK010000004.1:0-15270 GCA_034434855.1 Thermomicrobium sp. | reverse complement strand
CTGCGCTGCTCCGGTGCCGCTTCCAGCGCGACATCACCCGCAACCAACCGGACCGTCCCATCACCAGTGACGACGCGCGCCGGGAAGATATTCATGGCCGGGCTACCGATGAACGTCGCCACGAACAAGTTCGCAGGGTGATCGTAAAGGTTTTCTGGTGTGTCCAGCTGCTGGAGAACACCTTGATTCATCACCGCGATCCGGTGCCCCATGGTCATCGCTTCGACCTGATCGTGCGTCACGTAGATCGTTGTGACTCCGAGGCGCCGCTGGAGCTTGATCAGTTCGCCGCGTGTCTGGACGCGAAGCTTGGCATCCAGGTTAGAAAGCGGCTCGTCCATCAAGAACACCTGCGGTTCGCGGACGATGGCACGCCCGAGCGCCACACGCTGCCGCTGACCACCGGAAAGCTGGCGGGGCTTACGGTTGAGGAGGTCCTGAATGCCGAGCATCTCGGCGACTTCTTTCACCCGCCGATCGATCTCCGGTTTCGGTACCTTACGGAGCTTGAGACCGAAGGCCATGTTCTCGTACACGGTCATATGGGGATAGAGCGCGTAATTTTGGAAGACCATCGCGATGTCGCGGTCTTTCGGAGGCACATGCGTGACGACGCGGTCACCGATGATGATGTCACCGCTCGACACCTCTTCCAGGCCAGCCAGGCAGCGCAACGCTGTCGTCTTCCCACATCCCGAGGGACCGACGAGGACGAGAAACTCTCCGTCCTTCACCTCAAGGGTGAGATCGTTGACAGCGATGACACCGTCGAACCGCTTGGTCACGTGATCGTAGATGACTTGCGCCATCTGCACCCCCCGTCATGCAGGCTCGGTCACACTGGCCTCGCAGATCGCCCTGCTTGTAGTATACGGAAAGCCTGTTTACGTTCCAGCCGCTCATCCTTTCACGGCACCAGCCGTCAGACCAGAAACGTACTGGTCCACGAAGAACATGTAGGCGATCGCCACTGGCACCGATCCGAGCAACGCGGCCGCCATGAGTGGTCCCCATTGGAAGACGTCAGCCCGGATCAAGTCACTGACCGTTCCGACCGGAATCGTCTTCATCTCGCCCGAGCCCATAAAGACCAGTGCGTAGAGGAACTCGTTCCATGACAGGGTAAAGGAAAAGATACCGGCGGAGAGCACTCCCGGAAGAGCGAGTGGAAGAATGATCCGCCGCATAGCCTGGAACCGGCTCGCCCCGTCGATCATCGCACACTCTTCCAATTCGCGCGGGATCGTCCGGAAGTACCCCATCAAGAGCCAGGAGGCGAAGGGAACGAGAAACGTCGGGTAGGTCAGGATCAACGCCCAGTACGTATTGTAAAGACCGAAGCGCGCCACCACCTGGCTCAAGGGGATGAAGAGAAGGGTCGGCGGAATCAGGTAGGCGAGGAAGATCGCGGTACCGGCCAGATTGCCGCCCCGGAAGCGAAAGCGACCGAGCGCGTAACCCATCAGGATGCTGCTCGTCAACGAGAGAAACGTCGAACCGAACGTCACGACCGCGGTATTCCACGCCCAACGAGGAAAATCGGTATTCGTCAAGAGATAGCGGTAATGCTCCAGCGTCGCCTGTGTGAGGAAGAGCGGATTGATCTTCATGTTGAGCAAAAGAGAATTCGGCTTCAGCGAGATAATGAGCATCCAATAAAAGGGGAACAGGAGAAAAACCGTGAAAAATGCAAGTGGAAGATAAAGGAAGAGTAGCCGACTGCTCAACCGTTTGCTTCCGACCACCTCAGGCCTCCTGCGAGCGCACGTAGCGGAGCAAGAGAGCGGAGAGGACAGCCAGAATCGGGAACATGTAGAGAGAAACTGCTGCACCCATCCCCAGCTTACCTGCGCCCCCGATCCCCTCTTGCCAGGCGAAGGTACCGAAAATGTGCGTCGAGTTCGCTGGCCCACCTTTCGTCAAAACATAGACGAGTTGGAAATCCGCGAACGTCCAGATGATCGAGAAGAGCGTGGTAATGACGATGATCCCCTTGATGACCGGTAGCGTCACCGCGAAGAACCGCTGCAGGCTATTCGCCCCCTCGATCGCCGCCGCTTCGTGCAGTTCCTGCGGCACCGCCTGCAGGCCAGCCAGAATGGCCACGGCGAAGAAGGGCGTACCGCGCCAAATATTGGCGATACAGAGGGAAATGATGGCATTCGTGCGGGTACCCAGGAACGCGATGTTCGATTCGACGAGGCCCCAGTCCTTCAGCATCCACGAGAAAGGACTCAGCACCGCATCGTACAGCATCAACCAGGCCAGGCTGGAGAGCGCAGTCGGTACGATCCACGGAAGCAGGAGAGCCGCGCGCAGCAAGTTCCGCAGCGGGAATACCTGATTCAAGAGGAGTGCCAAGAGAAGGCCCAGCAGTAATTTGAACGGAACCGTCACGAAGCCGTAGATGAAGGTATTGATCACGGTCGACCGAAAAACGCTATCTTGTAAAAGCTCCCAATAATTCCGCAACCCGACGAACTCGCCGCCCGGTAAACCAACCGACCGATCGGTCAGCGAGATCCAAATGCCGAGGACAAAGGGATAGCTCATGAACAACAGCAAGATCAGCCAACCAGGTGACATGAACACGTAGGCGAGGACCGGCTCGCTGTCGAGCCACTGGCGCACTCGCTCCCGCCACGTCGACGGTAAAGCCTGGACAGCGGTCCTGGCTGGCGCAGTCGTCATAGGATTACTCCGATTCTCGTGGCCGTCTCGGAGCATCAGCTGGGCTGGGGCAGTCGGCCGACTGCCCCAGCCCGGACTCGCTCATCGACTGTAAATCTTCTCCAATTCACTGGTGCCCCATTGAATTGCTTCCTCAGCATTGCCCGACTGGATCGCACGGGCGAACGTATCCACTACGACGTAACGTGCAAATGCCTCAGCTGCTTTCTCGTTGCCCAACCCAGCATAGCCCTTGTTGCGACCGTACTTGGCCGCTTCGGCATACGGCACCAGCTTCGGGTCAGCCTTGTAATACGGGTCGTCCAAGTAGTACTGAGTCGGCGCGACCTGGTATCCCTGCTGGATCTCCAGCCACCTGCGGAACTGCTCAGGAGCCGTCCACCATTCGAGGAACGCCTTCGCACCTGCCTGATTCTTCGAGGACTTGAGGATCCCGATTGACCAACTCCCGAGATTGTTGAATCGGCCAGCTGGTCCAGCGGGGAAGATCTGGTGGACGATATCCTCGGCGAGGTCGGGCGCTTGCTTCTTGGCCGACAGATAGATGCTGCTGCCGTTGAACGTCCAGCCGATCTGCCCAGCCAGGAACGCCCGATTGTTCGCTGCATCGTCCCAAGCTAAGCCAGTCTCGTCGAACGCTTGCTTCCAATAGCTCAAGAAGAGCTTCATCCCCTCGACGAACTGTGGCTTGTTGAAAGCGACCGTTTTGCCATCCTCCTCGACCTCCATCGCCCCGTAGGCCCACATGTAGGCGTAGGCGAAGGACGGCGGGTCACCGGTCGAGTGACCGAAAGCCTGCCCGAGCGGCATCCCTAACTTCTTCAATTCCACACCGATCTTGAAGAGATCTTCCCAGGTGTCCGGCGGGTTGTTCGGGTCTGGCCAGCCAGCCTGTTCCAAGAGGCTCTTCCGGAACACTTGCGCGCTCGTCGGAGCGCCGATCGGAATACTCAGATACTGATCGCCGACCATGACGGTCTTCTTGACCCAATCAAAGTAGTCACCCTCACCTTTGATTCGCTTTTCGACGATGTCGGCGACATCCACCAGCGCGTCCTTGTAGAGGGCTGGCCACGTATCGAACATCCCGACGATGTCCGGGCCAGCACCGGCCTGGATCGCCGCGCTGATCTTGGGCTGAAGATCTGGCCAGTTGATGAAGTCGATCGTCGCCTCGACGCCAGTTTCCTTCCCGAACTCTTGGAGCTGTTGCTTCATGAGATCCTGGGTCTCCGGAACGAAGAAGGTGCCGAAGAGGATGTTCAACTTCGTCCCCTTCAACACGGCCGGAGTCGGCGTCGGTGGCGCAGCCGCAGCAGTCGGAGTCGGCTGTGCCGCTGGAGCAGCCGTCGGTGTCGGTTGCGGCGCCGGTGTCGGCGTGGCTTGCTGCGCACAGGCCGCCAGCAACGCGCTCACTGCAGGCACCGCGGCGCCGGCTGCCAACCCCCGGAGCAGCCCCCGCCGCGTGAGTTTCGAACCGAGCCAGTGACCACGTGGTTCACCTGTCATCACTCGACCTCCTCCTCGCTTCACCAGCGACCCACCCACACTGCCGTACGCTCAGTCGTCCGTCGTTTCATCCGCTGTCCGATATTCCGGACGCTCGGAGAAGACAACCGATTCGACCTCGCATCCCAGCAGCTCTGCCGAGAGGCTACGCGATCAGCAGTATCCCTGTCAAGAGGGTTCCTCGAAAGAGCCTCCTCTCGTCATCTCCGGTCCAGTACGCTACGATGAATGGGCAGGTTGCTCGCCAGGGAGGCGCTGGTATGCCCGTGCCAGCTTGGGAACCGACCGCAGCAGAGTTCCGCCGCAGCCGGTTGCAACGCTTTCTCGCGCAGCTCGGGTTCCACTCCGTCGACGAGCTCCGCCAGCATGCCGCCAACGACCCAGCCTGGTACTGGGACGCTGCGCTGCGCGATCTGGATATCCGCTGGCTCAGGCCGCCTACTCAGATCCTCGATCTTTCGCAAGGTTTACCCTGGGCGACCTTCTTCCCCGACGCTGTCTACAATTATGTTTCCGACACGCTGGGCCGGTGGGGAACCGAGAATCGTCCCGCTCTCGTTTGGGAAGGCGATGACGGCAGCACGGTCGCGCTCACGTTCCGCGACATCGCGATGGCTATACCCCGACTCGCCGCCGGTTTGGCCGCGCTGGGAGTCCAACCGGGGAATCGGGTCGGCCTCTTCCTCCCGATGCTCCCGGAAACTGCTTTGGCCACGCTGGCGCTGGGCTGGCTCGGCGCGATCGTCGTTCCGGTCTTCTCCGGCTTCGGCCCCGAGGCAGTCGCGACCCGCTTGCGCGACGCCGAGGCAACCGTTTTGATCACCGCCGATGCTTTCCCGCGTCGGGGTCAGCTCGTCCCTCTCAAAGAGATCGCCGATCGCGCGGTCGCTGAATGTCCCACGATCCAGCATGTCGTCGTGGTGCGCCGCAGCGGCGCTCCTGTTTCCTGGACAGCGACCCGCGATCGGTGGTGGGACGACCTGTTGGACAGCTCCTCCGGGTCGCTCCCCGCCACAGCCAGCCCAGCCAACACCCCCTTCATGCTCATCTATACTTCCGGCACCACCGGACGACCGAAGGGAACCGTTCACGTCCAGGCAGGTTTTCCCCTCAAAGCAGCCCATGACCTCGCCTTCTGCTTCGATGTCCAACCGCTCGATCGCGTCTTTTGGCTGACCGATATCGGCTGGATGATGGGTCCCTGGCTCATTCAAGGGACACTCCTGCTCGGGGCCACCGTCGTCCTGTACGAGGGAACTCCTGATTGGCCAGTGCCGGACCGACTGTGGCGCCTCGTCGCGACTCACCGCATCACGGTGCTCGGTCTCACGCCGACGGTCGTTCGCGCACTCATGGCCCGCGGTGCTGCGCCGACTGCACGGCACGATCTCTCGAGCCTGCGCGCCTTTGGGTCGACCGGTGAGCCTTGGAATCCGTCTCCCTGGTGGTGGCTCTTCGAAACAGTGGGGAATCGCCAATACCCCATCATCAATTACACCGGTGGGACGGAGGTCGGCGGTGGTATCCTCGCCTGCACCACGATCGAGCCGCAAGTCCCCTGCTCCTTCACTGGACCAGTACCCGGAATGGCAGCCGACGTCGTCGACGAGAATGGTCAACCAGTGCGCGGGCACGTCGGAGAACTCGTCATTCGGCAACCGTGGGTCGGTATGACGCGCGGCTTCTGGCGTGATCCGGAGCGCTATCTCGCCACGTACTGGTCACGCTGGCCGAATCTGTGGGTACACGGCGACTGGGCGCTGATCGACGACGGCTACTGGTTCATCCTCGGACGGTCGGACGACACCCTGAAAATCGCGGGAAAGCGCGTGGGACCGGCGGAAGTGGAATCGATCGCCGTCTCGCACCCAGCCATCCAAGAAGCAGCAGCGATCGGTGTCCCCGATCCGGTCAAGGGCGAAGCGTTAGTCCTCTTCTGTGTTACCCGTAGCGATATCCGACCGACAGAACGACTAGCCGAGGAGATCAGCGATCTCCTCGCTCAGCAGCTCGGCAAACCGCTTCGGCCCCAGCGGGTGTACATCGTGCGCGATCTGCCTCGAACACGCAATGCCAAGATCATGCGTCGGGTGATCCGCGCTGCCTATCTCGGCCAGGATGCCGGAGACGTTTCCGCGCTCGAGAATCCGGCCGCAGTCGACGAAATCGCTGCGCTCGGGCGGGCCGCCGGCGCCCAGGAGAAAACAGAAAGGAAACAGCCGTGAGCGAACGCCCGCCGACGCTCGTTCGACATCGGCCACGCGGTCTCCTTCGCCTCGCTTTCAAGTTGCCGGTCTACCTGTATCGCGGACCGCTGGCGAGGCTCCTCGCCTGGCGGTGCGTGATTCTCCTCACCACCATCGGCCGCAAGACCGGCTTGCCTCGGCGCACGGCGGTCAGCGCGATGCGCTTGGATGACCGTTTCATCGTCTTCGCCGGCTTCGCGGGCGTACGCGCCGACTGGTACCGCAACCTGCTCGCTCACCCGGAGGTGGTCGTTCGTGCAGGTAACCAGTGTTGGCGTGCCACGGCCCGCGTGGTGCTCGATCCAGCCGAGCGACGCGCCTTGATGGCACGGATGGCCGAGTACTCCCGACGCTGCGGCCCCCCGCTGGTCGTCCGCCCTCTGCTTCGCGTTTTGCACATCTTCGACTACGACGCCGAGATCGCTTTCGCTCTCGCGCACGCCGAAGAATTACCCGTCGTCGAACTTCGACCACACAGCCAGATCCCTTGTTCATAGCTCGGTCACTGAGGGCGACCGCGCGGCTGCGCTATGATTGAGTGCCGGTCCGGTTCCCCATCCCGGCGACCGGTTCGGCTATCCGGCAGCCTCCGGATAGTTGGGAGGGTAGCATGATGACGAACCCGCTTCGACAACTCGCCCTCTTCGGTCAGAGTTTCTGGCTCGATTATTTGAGCCGTTCCTTGATCACCTCCGGCGAGTTAGCCCGACTGATCGAAGACGATGGGCTGAGCGGCGTGACGTCCAATCCCACGATCTTCGATAAAGCGATCGGGAGCACCGAGGAGTACGATGAGGAAATCAGCGAACTGGCCGCACGCGGACTCTCCGACGAGGCGATCTTCGAGGAACTCGCTGTCCACGATGTACAGAAAGCCTGTGACCTGTTGTGGCTCGTCTACGAGGCTTCTCAGGGCCAAGACGGCTTTGTCTCGCTCGAATTGCCACCGGCGCTCGCCGACGACACCGAGCGAACCATCGCGGAAGCCCGACGACTTTTCGCCAAGATCGACCGTCCCAACGCGATGATCAAGGTGCCCGGAACACCGGCTGGCATCCCCGCCATCGAGCAGTTGATCGCCGATGGTGTCAACGTCAATGTGACCCTGCTCTTCGCGCTGGATACCTACGAGCGTGTGATGGAGGCGTACCTGCGCGGGATCGAGCGCCGCCTCGCAGCGGGGCAAGCAGTCGACCGCATCGCGTCAGTAGCTAGCTTCTTCGTCTCTCGCGTCGACACTGCCGTCGACCAGCGGTTGGACGCCTTGCTCGCCACGGTGACGGATGCCGAAGAGCGGGTACGCATCGAGTCCTTGAAGGGGAAGGCCGCGATCGCCAATGCCAAGCTGGCTTACCAGCGCTTCAAACGAGTGTTCCTGCAAGGAGAGCGATTCGCCCGCTTGCGCGAACGTGGCGCGCAAATCCAACGGATCCTGTGGGCCAGCACCTCCACCAAGAATCCGGCCTATTCCGACGTGATGTATGTCGAGCACCTGATCGGCCCCTATACCATCCAGACGATGGCACCGGTGACCGTCGAGGCCTATCGCGACCATGGCAGACCGCGAGCCAATACGGTCGAGGAAGGTCTGGACGAAGCTGAACGCGTTTTGGCCACCCTCGGGGAACTGGGGATCTCCTACCACGAGATCACGCAGAAACTCCAACGCGAGGGAGTGGAGTTGTTCCAAGCATCGTACGAAAGCGTCTTGCGTCGCATCGCTGAACGGCGACGCAGCATCATCACGACGAGCGAACGCCTGTGCAGTGAACTCGCTCGTTACGGATCAGATATCGAGCGGACGATCAACGCACTCCTCGCAGCGGATACAGTGGAAAGGATCTGGCAACGCGACGCCAGTGTTTGGACCGACGATCCGAAACGGCAGCGAACGATCAGCCAGCGGCTCGGTTGGCTCTCCATCGCTGACCAAATGCGGCGACACCTCCAGGAGTTGGAGGCCTTTCAGCAGGAGATCCGAGAACGGCGTTTCACGCATGCGCTTCTGCTCGGCATGGGTGGCAGTAGTCTCGCGCCCGAGGTGTTCCAGCGTGTGTTCGGCCACGATGCCGAGCACCCCGAGCTCCAAGTTCTCGATACGACCAATCCTGACACGATTCGCCGGCATCGTGAACGCCTCGACCTCGCCCGTACACTTCTCCTCGTCAGTTCGAAGTCGGGAACGACACTGGAGACGATGAGCCTGGCGGCCTATTGGTTCGCCGAGTTCGAGCGAGAGTTGGGCGAGCGCGCCGGGCAGCATCTGGTCGTCATCACCGACCCCGGCACACCGCTGGAGGACTGGGCACGCAGCCGTCAAGCCTGGCACATCTTCCTGAATCCACCGGACATCGGTGGTCGCTACAGCGCAATGTCCTTCTTCGGCCTCGTGCCAGCCGCGGCGATCGGCTTACCCCTCGCAGCGCTGCTGGATCCCGTTCCGGCCATGGCTGAGCGCCTCCGCCGGTCCACACCGGAGAATCCTGGCCTCTGGCTCGGAGCCACGCTCGGCACACTCGCGCAGCTCGGGCGCGACAAGGTTACGTTCGTGCTCGAACCAGCGGTCGCCCCGCTGGCTGATTGGCTGGAGCAGTTGATCGCGGAGAGTACCGGAAAGCAAGCGACTGGGCTTATCCCCGTCGTCCATGAACCACACCTGGCTCCCGAGCAGTACAGCAACGACCGCGTCTTCGTGACCTTGGACTTGGCCTTGCAACCGCACACACCGACAGAAGCGCTGCTCAAGGCGGTCGAGACGCTCGGTCATCCCGTCGTCCGCACACGATTCTGGAACCTCTGGGAACTCGGTGCCGAGATGTTGCGGTGGGAGTTCGCCATCGCCGTTGCTGGGAAGGTCCTCAGCATCGATCCCTTCGACGAGCCGGATGTTCAAGCAGCCAAGGATCGGACCGCACGACTGCTCGCTCATTACCAGCAAACCGGTGAACTCGTCCGGCCACCAGCCGCGTTCAGTGAGGGCTCGCTCGTTGTCGGAGGCACGGATGCTAGCGATCTGCGCAGTGCGCTCACCGATCTCATCGGGCGTATTCCGCCGGCCGGCTACCTCGGCCTGCTCGCTTTCATCGACCCGACACCCGATACCCTCGAGCGGCTCCATGCCATCCGTCAACTCCTGGCTGAACGCCTCCGCATCCCGACCATCCTCGGGATCGGACCGCGCTATCTCCATTCGACTGGTCAGCTCTTCAAGGGTGGTCCGAACACCGGTGCTTTCATCCAACTCGTGAGCGAACCGGCGAACGATCTCCCCGTGCCTGGCCAGCGCTATAGTTTTCGGACGATCTTCCTGGCTCAGGCACACGGTGACTACGAAGCACTCGTGAGTCGAGGACGGCCAGTTCTCCAGATCAGCTTGCGGGACGATGCACTGGAAGCGCTGGAGCAACTCGAACAAACGCTCGTCGTGACGGTGCACTGAGATGGAGACAGAGGAGCGAGCGATGGAACTCGCCATCGTGGGACTCGGTCGAATGGGGAGCAACATGGCTCGCCGCTTGCTCCGCGGCGGTCACCGGGTAGTGGTCCACAATCGAAGCCCCGAACCGATCACCGTCTTGGAGCAGGAGGGAGCGATCGGTGCCTATACGCCAGAAGACGTCGTTCGAGCGCTCACACCGCCACGCGTCGTCTGGCTGATGGTGCCCGCCGGCGACCCCACAGAACAGATGCTCTGGCGCTTCGCTGGCCTTTTGCAACCCGGCGATATCCTCGTCGATGGTGGAAACGCCTATTGGAAAGACTCCGTACGGCGCGCCGCAGCACTGCAGGAGCGCGGTATCCGCTTCCTGGACATCGGAACGAGTGGAGGAATCTGGGGACTCGAGTACGGGTACTGTCTGATGATCGGCGGTGACGAGTCCGCCTTTCGTCACCTCGAGCCTGCTCTCGTAACGCTGGCTCCTGAGAACGGCTACCGGTATCTCGGGCCGGCCGGAGCCGGTCATTTCGCCAAGATGGTGCACAACGGGATCGAGTATGGTCTCATGCAGGCCTACGCCGAGGGCTTCGAGATCCTGGAACGATCCCCCTATCGGTACGATCTCGCCGAACTCGCTGCCCTTTGGAATCGGGGCAGCGTCATCCGCTCCTGGCTATTGGAACTCAGCGAGCGGGCCTTCCGCCGGGACCCGACACTCGCTACGATCCGCGGTTACGTCGAAGACTCAGGCGAGGGGCGTTGGACCGTTTTGACAGCGATCGAAGAGGACGTGCCTGCACCAGTGATCACGCTCTCGCTCCAAATGCGCTTCCGCTCGCGTCAGGAAGATTCCTTCGCCGCCAAGGTCGTCGCAGCCCTGCGTCGCGAGTTCGGCGGACACGCAGTCAAACCAGCTGAGCACGAGTCGTCTGGAGCGAGTCCATGACCATCACGACAACCCAGAATCCACTCCGCGAAGGTCTCCGCTTCGAGCGACTGCCTGACCCGTGTATCATGGTCATCTTCGGGGCATCGGGCGACCTCACCCATCGCAAGCTCATACCAGCGCTGTATAACCTCGCTTATGACGGGCTGCTCCCACCAGGCTTCTCGGTCGTCGGCTATGCCCGCCGACCTTACACGGACGAGGAGTTCCGGCAGGAAATGCGCGCTGCCGTCGAGCGCTTCTCGCGCCGCCAGCCGATCGATCCGGATGTCTGGGAAACCTTCGCCCAAGGTCTCTTCTACTTCGCGGCCGACTTCCATGACGCTTCCGCCTACCCCAAGCTCGGTGAGCTGCTCGAGCGGATCGATCGGGATCGGGGAACAGTCGGTAACCGGATCTATTATCTGGCGACCCCACCTGACGCCTACGAGACGATCACGCAACGACTCGGGGAAAATGGCCTCTCCCGCCCGAACCGGCCGGAAAGCTGGGTTCGGCTGATCGTCGAGAAGCCTTTCGGACACGATCTGGAGAGCGCGATCGCGCTCAACGAGCATCTCTTGCGGTACTTCCGCGAGGATCAGATCTACCGAATCGATCATTATCTCGGCAAGGAAACGGTCCAAAATATTCTGGCGCTTCGCTTCGCCAACGGCATCTTCGAGCCGATCTGGAACCGCAACTACATCGACCATGTGCAGATCACCGTGGCCGAGACGATCGGCATCGAAGGGCGGGGAGGGTATTACGACCGGGCTGGTGCGTTGCGCGACATGGTCCAAAACCATATGCTCCAGCTGCTGAGCGTCGTCGCCATGGAGCCACCGATCGCGTTCGAGGCCGATCCCGTCCGCGACGAGAAGGTCAAAGCACTGCGCGCCATTCGGCCGATCCGCCCCGAGGAGGTGAACGAGCTCACGGTGCGGGGACAATACGGGCCCGGCTTCATCGCCGGCCGTCCGGTACCAGGCTACCGCGAAGAGCCGCGGGTGGCACCGAACTCGTTGACCGAGACCTATGTCGCCCTCAAGCTCTTCATCGACAACTGGCGCTGGGCCGATGTTCCCTTCTACTTGCGCACCGGGAAGCGCCTGCCACGTCGCGTGACCGAAATCGCCATCCAGTTCAAGCGAGTACCCCATCCCTTGTTCAAAGGTATGATCACCGCTGGCATCGAACCGAACTGGCTGGTCATCCGTATTCAGCCCGACGAGGGTGTCTCGCTGAACATCGCCGCCAAGGTTCCCGGCCCACGGATCCGCTTACGAACGGTCACGATGGGGTTTCTCTACGGAACCTCGTTCCTGGTCCCGACACCGGACGCCTACGAGCGGCTCCTACTCGACTGTATGCTCGGCGATTCCACGCTCTTCACGCGGCGGGACGAGACGGAGGCCGCCTGGGTGCCGATTACGCAGATCCTCCGTGGGTGGGCCGAGGCCCCTCCGCCGGAGTTTCCCAATTACGACGCTGGTACGTGGGGACCGCCCGAAGCCGAGCAGTTCATTGCGCGAGATGGTCGCCGTTGGCGACGCCCCTAGTCACGTGCCGATCCGGAGGTGCGTCGTGTCTACTGTCCCCCCTCCGACGCTTCCTTTCGATATCGATGCTATCGAGCGCGAGCTCGCTCGCCTCTGGCAGTCCGCGCCACTGGCTGATCGTCGGAACGAGCTCGCCCTCAGCCGCACCAGTGTCCTGACCCTTTTCGTGCACGCTCCCGACGGGGAACGAGCAGAGTGGGCACGCGACATCATCTCGCGACTCTCGACGCACCACCCGTCACGCGTCGTGATGCTGGTCGCCGTCCCGCGCGAACACTTGTCCGAACCAGCGATCAGTATCCAATGCAACCTCGGGTTAGCCGAGCGGTACGCACCATGCTACGAGCAGATCACCATCACCTTGCCGGTCGATCATCTCGTCCTGCTCCCCAGCGTCCTCATGGCGCTCGCCTTGCCTGACCTCCCGGCATTTCTCTGGTGGTTGGGCCCGCTTCCCTGTCACGAGCGACGGTTCATTCCGGTCACGCGAGCGGTCGATCGTCTGATCTTCGATTCCCTGGAAAGTCGTCACCCGTTGGAGGATCTCATCGCCACGCGCCGGCTCGTTCAACAGGTCTCGCGGACCACAGCCGTTTCCGATTTGAACTGGGCACGACTGGGTCCCTGGCAGGAAACGACCGCGCGGATGTTCGATATCCAGCACTGCCGCTGGGCCCTCGAGGCGATCACGACCGTCGAAGTGCACTACGGGCACTGGCCAGAGCACAGCACGCGCAACCCGACCCAGGCTTTGCTCTACCTCGGCTGGCTGGCCAGCCGCCTCGGTTGGCGTTCGACGACCGTGCTGCCGGAAGGCGATGGCTGGGCCTTCTCCTGTCGCGCACCTGGCCAGCGCTCCATCGCCTGCACGATCCTGCCGGAAAACTGCCCGGAACCGTTTCACGGTCAGTTGCTTCGGGCTCGGTTCGTCGCGCAGCATGATCAGGATGCCGCGAGCTTCTCGATCGAGCTGAGCGGGCAAAACGGCGCCACGGTTCGCCTTCGGGCGCACGACCGCAACCACTGTTTATTGGAACATGCATTCCATCACAACTTGCTCGAGATCCAACGGCTCCTCATCGGAGAACTCCAGGAGACTGGGCCGGATTGGCTCTACGAGCAGGCGCTCGACGAAGCGACAGGCTTCGCAGTAGAGATCCGCAAACTGGCCAAAACCTGAGTGAGGAACCAGATGACGTGCCGTGTACTGGTAGCCGAGACGACCGAGGAGGCGGTCAGGCAAGCCGCAGAAGCGATCGTACGCATCCTTCGGGACGCTCTCGAGGAGCGCGGCTGGGCCAGCCTGGCTCTGGCGGGTGGACGAACACCTCGTCCGCTCTACCGAGAACTCGCCCAGCCTCCCTACCGCACGGCCGTCCAGTGGGAGCGTGTCGAGTGGTTCTGGAGCGACGAGCGCCCCGTGCCACCTGATCATCCGGACAGCAATTACCGGCTCGTGGCCGAAACGCTCCTCGCTGAGCTCGCTCCTCCGGCATCGCGCATTCACCGCATGTTGACCGAACTCGATCCTCGCGAAGCTGCTCGCCTGTACGAGGCGACGATCCGGCGCGTGTTCCGAGTCGATCCACCCGGCATTCCGCGCTTCGATCTCATCCTCCTGGGAATGGGTGCTGATGGGCACATCGCCTCGCTTTTCCCTGGAACGGCGGCGCTCGAGGAACAGCAACGGCTCGTCGTCGCCAACGAGGTACCGCAGTTAGAGACGACGCGCTTGACCTTCACGCCGCCCCTCCTCCGTGCCGCCAGAGCCATCCTGGTCCTGGTCACGGGAGAAGAGAAGGCTCCTGCAGTGCGGGATGCGCTCGAGGGTCCGATGGATCCCAAACGCCTCCCGGCTCACCTGCTACGCCAGGTAGATGGCCAGGTGCTCTGGATCCTCGATCGAGCGGCGGCGAGCCAATTGGTTGGTCACCTCGGTCGCTGCGGTCCTTCTCAGCCACCCGCGGATCGCGCCTAGCCAGCGCGAAGTTCTGTCCAGATCCGGTCATACTTTACGTAATCAGGACCGAGATCTTCGAACCATTGCAAACGCTTCCACGTTGTATCGTCGAGATAGATCGCAGGATCGTTCACCAAATCCGGATCGAGCAAACCCTGCTCGCGGGCTGTCCGGTTCGGGCTGGCATACCCGACGTACGTCGCATTGCGAGCCGCGATTTCCGGCCAACAGAGATAATCGATGAACACCATCGCAGCATAGCGATGCGGGGCACCCTTCACGACACACAAGTTGTCCTGCCAGACGGCACACCCCTCTTTGGGGATGACATACCGGATCGTCGGTCGTTCTCGCTTGGCCAGGATCGCCTGCCCCGTCCAGCAATGCGCGATCACTGCTTCGCCAGCGATCAAGAGCTCGTCGTTGTTCTCGCTCGTGTACGTGAGGACGAACGGCTTCTGCGCCTTGAGAACCTCGAGGGCTCGCTGGAGAGCCTCATCACTCGTCTCGTTCAGCGAATAACCGAGCCACAAGAGCGCCGCTGCGATCGTCTCGCGATAGTAACCGTGCATGACGATCTTGCCGCGGGCTGCCTCGACTGGCTCGAAAAGCGCTTCCCAGCTGTCCAGGTCCGGACCGAGCACGGCGGTATCGTACGCATAACCGGATGTTCCCCAGAAGTACGGCACGCTGTATCGATTGCCTGGATCATAGGGACCGTTGAGATTGTTCGGATCCAGGTGCTCGATCGCGCGCACGACGGAGCGGTCGAGCGGCTCGAGAAGACCGAGGCCAATCAAAATCTGCACCGCATAGTCGGTCGGCACGACGATATCGTAGGCAATGCCACCCTGCTGCAGCTTGGCGATCGCCTGTTCGTTGGTATCGTACGTATCGACCGTCACCTCGACACCAGTCAGCCGTTCGAAGTCACTCAG
>DAOTYK010000003.1:0-1878 GCA_034434855.1 Thermomicrobium sp. | reverse complement strand
CTGGCGACGGACGTCGATGTGGTCCAAGGGATGAGCGGTGGCCCGCTCCTGCGCGAGGACACCCAGAGCGTGGTCGGGATCCTCGTGGCCGAGTCGTTGCTGACCAATTTCGCTCGCCGAGTCACGCCGGATGTCGTGCAGTTCGTCGAGCGCTTTTGTACCGACGTTGGCTGTCAACTCGGAACAGTGCGGCCCCCGGTACCGCCGAGCGAACCGGAACCGCGTCCGGTTCCACCATCGCCCGGAGTCGGGATGCGGTTCGTCGCAGTGGAACCAGCCCGCTACGCGACAGTGCTTCCTGGCAGGGTGCGCGTGAGCGTTCAGGTGGAGTCGGAACAGCCGCTGCGCGAGTTGGTCGTCCGCGTGGCCTCCTACGAGGCACGCAGTGACCAGCCGACCATCTCGCTGGATGCCTGGCTGGACCCAGGGAACTACACCATCGAGGCGGTCGCCCGCGATACCCGTGGGCGCGAGCTCCGCACGCTGTGGGACATCGTCGTGAGCTGGGATCTCGGCGAGACGCTCTGGTTCGACAGTCAGGGGCGACCGAAGGCCGAAGCCGTCAACGCGACCGTGCGCGCGTTGGTCGAGGCCTTCCGCTGGCACCTCTACGGGACGAGTTGGGACGGGCGTGACCACCGTGGCACGATGCCGACCCACGCTCGTGCGGTCCGCTCGCCGGAACCGGTTCCGGTCCTCGTGAGCGCTGACGGCTTGGACCGGACGACTACCGAGGCGACTCTCCGAGCCTTGGTGGAAGCCTTCCGCTGGCATCTCTACGGTATCTCGTGGGACGGTGTGCCCCACCCGGAGATTCCGACGCACGCCCAGCAGCTTCTGCCCCCGGAGCCGATCGCCCCCTGGTTCACGCCCGAGGGGCAACCGATCCCGGAAGCGATCACCGCCACCTTGCGCGCGCTCCAGGAGGCCTTCCGCTGGCACCTCTACGGTGCGACCTGGGACGGGACGCCGCGCGTCGATATGCCGACCCATACCGCGGGCTGATGTCGCGCTCATTGTCCCCCGACCAGCGGGATGACGGCACCGTTCAGGGCTGCTCCCTCCGCGGAGCAGAGGTACCAGAGCAACGCTGCCACCTGTTCCGGCTTCACCCACTTCGTGAAGTCAGCGGTGGGCATGGCAGCCCGGTTGGCCGGCGTGTCGATCGTGGCTGGGGCGATGCAATTCGCCGTGACGCCGGTGCCGCGGCACTGGCGCGCGACTGCCAGCGTCAGCGTGACCACCGCCTGTTTGACCGCTGCATAGGCGACAGCACCGGGACCAGGATCGAGCGCGGCTCGGGCGCCGACGGTGACGATCCGTCCGGAACCCTGCTCGAGGAGGTGCGGCAGCGCTGCACGCAGCACGGAGACGGTCGGCCAGAGGTTGAGCGCGAGCAACTCCTGCCAGACCTCCTGCTCCGTCTCGACGAGGCGACCGGGCCGGAAGCCGCCGGCCAGGCACAGCACCCAGTCCAGGCGACCGAAGCGTTCGAGTGTGGCCGCGACCGCCCGTTCGCCACCCGCGGGATCGGCGAGGTCGACGGTGAGCCCTTCGACGCGGCTGACCAGCGGGCCGAGCGCGTCCCGGAGTCGCTCCCAGTGCGAGTGTGTCCGATAGGGCACGAGGAGGCGCACTCCTCGCTCGGCGAAGAAGCGGACGACGACCGATCCGACTTGCCCCGTCCCCCCAGTCACCAGTGCGACCGGAACCTCGCTCGTCATCGGACTTGCCTCCCCGTTACTCACGTACCCTTGTGGTGGAGTGTACGAAGACCATCAGGTCAGTTCGAGCGGTTCCGGTCGCCCGATCAGATAGCCCTGCGCGTAATCGACCTCGAGTTCGCGGAGAAGCGCCAGGGCTTCCTCGTTCTCTACC
>DAOTYK010000002.1:0-5083 GCA_034434855.1 Thermomicrobium sp. | reverse complement strand
AAGGGACAGGCTGGTCGCCGCTCCGATATCGATCTGATCGTCGTCTGGAATAGTGACCTCGGACCACTCGATCGCATCGGCCTCGTTTTGGAACTCCTCGCGGATGCTCCCCGACCGGTCGATGTACTCGTCTATACTCCAACTGAGTTCGCCGAGCGTTCCGAACTCCCTTTCCTGCGCGGGATCCTACGAGAGGCTCGTCTCCTCTATGAGCGTCGAGAAACGCCAGCGCGAGGCACACCGATGGCTGCGCCAAGCTGAGGACGACCTCGAGGCTGCCCGCGCCTTGCTCGCAGCGGCCAAGTACGCCCAAGCCTGCTTCTTCGCACAGCAAGCAGCCGAGAAGGCGCTGAAGGGCCTCTGGTATGCCCTCGATCTCGATCCATGGGGTCACTCGGTCTACCGACTCATCCTCGAACTCCCAGCCGAACAGCGGGCAGCGCTCGATCCCTGGCGCGCGACCGCGCTGGCCCTGGACAAACTGTATCTTCCCACGCGCTACCCCGACGCGCTCGGCGAACTCGTGCCAGCTGAAGCCTATACGCGCGAGGAGGCTGAGCAGGCTCTCGAGCAGGCCGCAGCACTCCTCGAGGCTGTCCGATCCATCCTTCCCTGAGCCGGGTTCCCCGAGCGTCACTGCCGCCCCAACCGGCCGACCACTCTCTCTCGTGGAGCAGCGAACTGCCTCGCGACCCGGCTGACAGCCCTCCACGCTGCTTGCCCACCGGCTCGGCGAGCCGGGTGCGGTATCCTGCCCGCGGGTACCCGAGACGTACCTGCAGCGACCCGCACTCAGCGTCATCGAGCGCCGGTATTCTGCCCGCGAGCGCCACCCTATTCGGGCTTCTGCGCCGTCCTCGAATCGATGGGCCGCGGCGTCCGCCGTGGCGCACCGGTGCAAGCCCCACTCAGCACCATCAGGGAAGAGAGCCACCTAAGGAGGGAGCGTTGCCTCTGCGCCCACCGAGCCGGTAGCATCGCAGGGCGAGCCTGCGCCCGCGAAACCCGGGGTGAGCGGGCAACCACCAGCGGGAGAGGAGCGTCCACGTGGAAACCGGTCCCAGCAATCCTGCCGCTTCCGTCGTCGTCCTCGCCGGTGGCGTCGGTGGCGCCAAGCTCGCGCACGGTTTCGCCCAACTCGATCTCGGCAGCCGCCTGACCGTCATCGTCAACACCGCTGACGATTTCGAGCTCTACGGCCTGACCATCTGCCCCGACCTCGACACTGTTCTCTACACGCTCGCCGGCATCGCCAATCCAGTGACCGGTTGGGGAATCCTCGGCGACACGGCCAACACCCTCGCGATGATCGGGCGGTACGGCCGGCCGACCTGGTTCTGGCTCGGGGATCGTGACCTGGCGACGCACATCCTGCGGACCGAACGGCTGCGACAGGGTGCCCGACTGACGGAAGTCGCTGCCGAACTCGCCGCTGCGCTCGGTGTCACTGCTCGCATTCTGCCGATGTCCGATCAGCCTGTCCGGACGATCGTCGAGACTCCCGACGGTCCTTTACCGTTTCAGGACTATTTCGTCCGACGCCGCCAGCGAGATACGGTTCTCGCCGTCCGCTTCGCTGGCATCGAGCAGGCACGCCCGACCCCGGAGGTCGAGCGAGCACTGGCCGATGCCTCGGTGATCATCCTGGCTCCCTCCAATCCGATCGTCAGCATCGGCCCGATCCTCGCCTTGCCCGGCCTCCGGGCTCGGCTCGTCGACCATCCTGCTCCGATCGTCGCAGTCAGCCCCATCGTCGCCGGACGGGCGCTCAAAGGGCCGGCTGATCGGATGCTCGCCTCGCTGGGTCGCGAGGTCTCGCCGGTCGGCGTCGCTCGTCTCTACCAGGATTTCCTCGACGGTCTGGTCATCGATTCGGCCGATGCCGACTCAGCCCCAGCCATCGAGCACCTCGGCATCCGCCCACTCGTCACCGATGCCGTCATGCACGATGAGGCCGACCGAGCACGACTCGCCCGCGAGACGCTCGCCTTCGCTCGTCAGCTTCGGAAGGGCCGCCATTGATGCAGGTCCTCGCCGTCGTTCCTGTCCAGCACCTGAAACAGGCCAAATCGCGTCTCGCTCCCGCACTCGTACCAGCGGCACGCCAAGCTCTCGTCCGCGAGTTGGCCGAACGGACTATCCGCGTGCTCCGGGCCGTTCCCGCCGTCGCAGCGATCGGTCTCCTGACGCCCGATCCATCGCTGGCTAGCCTCGCCTCTCGGTGGGGGGTCGGAACCCTTCGCGACACTGCAAGCGGCCTGAACGATGCCGTGCGCCTCGCCCAAGCCGAAGCCTGCCGACTTCACGTACCGGCTCTCCTGATCGTCCTGGGAGATCTACCTTTGCTCGATCCCTACGCCGTCCGGCGCGCGCTCACCCTGCTCGAGTCACCAGGTGTCGTGCTCGCTCCCGATCGCCACGGCACCGGCACCAATCTCTTGGCGCTCGCGCCACCCGACATCATCGAGCCGGCCTTCGGCCCGTTCAGCCGCTGGCGACATCGTCGCGCGGCAGCCAGCGCGCGATGTACGATTCGTGAGCTGTGGAGCAGGGCGCTCGTCCTGGATCTGGACACGCCCGAGGATCTCGCGCTCGTCCACCGTGTCCGAGAGGGGGAACGGTGACCACCCGAGAGCAGAATGTCACTCGATGGGGTGTTTTCGTCGTAGCACTCGGCGCCTCGCTCTGGGCGGTCGATGCGCCGCTGCGCAAGCCGCTGAGCGAGCTCTTACCCGCCACCTCGATCGTGCTCGCCGAGCATCTCTTTCTCGCCCTGTACGCACTCCCAGTTCTCGTGTGGCAGCGCCGCGCGCTCGCCCAGCTCACGCCCCGTCGTTGGATCGCCATTCTCGTCATCGCCTGGGGAGCCTCTGGACTGGCGACCGTACTCTTCACTGCCGCCTTCCGCGTCGGCAACCCCACGACCGTCATCCTGCTGCAGAAAGTTCAACCGCTCATCGCCGTCCTCCTGGCAGCGTTCCTGCTCCGCGAACGTCTCCCGCGCCTCTACTGGCCCTGCTTCGTCGCAGCAGTGCTCGGAGCCTATCTCGTGTCCTTCGGGCGCTCCGCGCTGGAACCACTGTGGCTCCTTCCCCGAGAACGCGTCCTCGCTGCCGTTCTGGCCCTCGGCGCGGCCGCACTCTGGGGAAGCGGTACCGTTCTGGGGCGCTATGTGCTCGGCACGCTCGACTTCCCCACACTGGCAGCAGCTCGCTTTCTTCTCGCGCTCCCGTTTCTCGCCGGGCTCGCCGCCCTCGAGGGCACCTTTTCCCGCACGTTGACCGTCGGACTCGCCCAGTACGCACCGAGCCTTTTCCTCATGGCGCTCGTTCCCGGCCTCCTCGCGATGCTGATCTACTACGCTGGACTCCGTCATACCCGTGCCTCCTACGCGACGCTCGCCGAACTGGCCTTCCCCGCCCTGGCGATCGTCGTCAACTGGCTCACCTTGGGTGCGACGATCGATCTCGTCCAGTTCATCGGCTTCGTCGTCCTCTGGGGAGCGATCACGGCGCTTTCCTGGCTTCCCGCTCCCGGCACCGTCGCCGAGCCGCGCCCAGCTTCTCCCGTATCATGAGGAGCCATGAGTCATCACGATGCCGTCCCGCCACCCCTCGTCCCGTTGCCTGACCCCGATCGGGTACCTGGATCGCGACCGCTCGATCTTCCGGAGATCATTCGCGGTCGCCGCTCGGTCCGCCGCCTCCGGACCGATCCCGTCGCGCCAGAACTCGTCACCGCTGTCTTGGAAGCTGCTGCCTGGGCCCCCTCGCCCCACGGCACGCAACCGTGGCGCTTCGTGGTACTTACCCAACCCGAACGCAAACGCCAGCTCGCTGACGCCATGGCGACCGCCTGGAGACACCACTTGGCCATGGACGGCCAGGACGAGGAAACGATCGCCCGCCGACTAGCCGGCTCCCAGCGGCGGCTCTGCGAGGCACCAGTCCTCGTCCTGGTCTGTCTCGACCCCAGCGACCTCGACCGGTATCCGGATCCCGAGCGCCAAGCAGCCGAGCGGATCATGGCTATCCAGAGCCTCGGGGCCGCGATCCAGAATCTCCTCCTCATGGCCTACCGACTCGGCCTCGATACCGGCTGGATGTGCGCACCGCTCTTCTGTCCCGCTGTCGTCCGGGAGATTCTCGGCCTTCCGCCGGTGCTCGAGCCTCAGGCACTCGTCACGCTCGGGTATGCGGCAACCGACCCGCAGCGGCGCCCCCGGCGCCCGCTCGACCAGCTGATCGTCCGTTGGGAGTGACGATGGCTCGCTGGATCGTCCTGTTGGCCCTGCTGCTCGTCGCCTGTCGCGCCGCGTCATCGACTAATCCAACCACTCCTGCCCACCAACCGATCGGTGTGCTCACTCCGGTCTCTTCGCCTCGCCTTCCGGCGACGGCTACCGCAACCCCCGCACGATCTGCCCGAGTCCCCACGACAGCCACGCCAGCCATCGCCGGCGAGATCGCGCAGGTCGTCACCGTGATCGACGGCGACACCCTCACGGTGCGTACCGCGAGCGGTGAAGCAGTCGTCCGGCTCATCGGGATCGATGCCCCTGAACGCGGCCATGCGTCTGGACAGCCAGCCGAATGCTTCTTCGAGGAAGCGACTGCCATGCTTCGGCTGCTCACCTCGCCAGGAACCATCGTCGTCCTCGAGCGCGACGTGAGCCAGACCGACCGCTACGGCCGACTCCTCCGCTACGTCTGGATCGAGCAGAACGGACGCCGGCTTCTCGTCAACGAGGAACTCGTCCGGCAGGGCGCAGCCGTTGCCCGCCGGTATCCCCCTGATGTCCGCTATGCCGACCGTCTCGAGGCGGCCCAGCGTCAGGCCCAGCGCGAGCGACGCGGCCTCTGGGGCGCCTGCACAGCGCCGAGCCAGGTTCCCACTTCGCTGCCAGTCCCGAGCTCGCGCTCCGGCTGTGACCCCAGCTATCCCGATCTCTGTCTTCCCCCGCCGCCACCCGACCTCGACTGTCGGGATATCCCGCAGCGTCGCTTCCGCGTCCTTCCACCTGACCCTCATCGACTGGACGCCGACGGCGACGGTATCGGCTGCGAGTCCGGCTGAAGCAGGC
>DAOTYK010000001.1:0-9539 GCA_034434855.1 Thermomicrobium sp. | reverse complement strand
GTCTTTCCCGTTCCCGTGGGAGCGGCGACCATGACCGATTTCCCCTCCAGGAAGGCGAGCATCGCCTCCAACTGGAAGAGATCGAATCGAAAGGGATAGAAGACGGAAAACTGCTCGATGCTTTCGGGTAGCGAGACCGTTTCTGTCGCGTCCATGAATCCGGTCACCGGATCTCCGCAGTTTCGTATCTCGACCAGTATAACAACGCCGCGCGGCAGCGGACGTGCCTTCCGCGCTCCCGGTAGAATCGCCCGGGAGGCCGCGCGTGCGGGTTGGGCTCTTGGCATCGCTCTTGAGTCGCCAAGCTGGATACCGGCGTGCCGGCGTGAGCCGGTACATCGAGGCCTTGCTCCAGTATCTTCCCACTGTTGCGACTGACCTGGAAGTGGTCGCCGCAGTGCCGCGAACGGTTTGGAGACTCGCTCACCAGGATTTCGCGGGTATCGAGTGGCGCCTCACGCGCTGGCCCACCGATCGTCCAGTGGTTCGTATCGCCTGGGAACAGCTCTGGGCATCGCGCGTGCTGCGCGATTGCGCTATCGTGCACGGCCCGGTGAACGTTCTTCCGCTCGCGCTCGACCGGCCGAGCGTCGTCACCGTGCACGATGTAGCGTTCCTGCACTTTCCCGAGCATTATCCACCGGCTAAGCGCTGGTATCTCCGCATCATGACCGGCCTGAGTGTGCGACGAGCCTCTCGTGTCATTGCGGTCTCCGAGCAGACTCGGCGCGACGTGATTCGGGCCTACGGTGTCGAGCCTAGTCGAGTCGTCGTGATTCCCAATGGGATCGACCCTGGTTGGCAACGAGTCGGGGACGACGAACTCGCGCATTGGCGGGCAGAACGAGGGCTTCCGGAGCGCTTCCTTCTTTTTGTGGGAACGATTCAACCGCGGAAGAATGTGACCACGCTCATCGATGCTTTGGCGAAACTCGATGGAGCGATCGATTGGCCACTGTACATCGTCGGTGCTCCCGGTTGGCGGGAAACCCCCGTCTACCGGCGCGTGCAGGAACGAGGGTTGGCGCAGCGGGTCGTCTTCGTCGGGTACGTCTCACCGGCTGAGTTGCGGTATTGGTACAGCGCGGCCACGCTCTTCGTCTACCCCTCGCTCTATGAAGGGTTCGGCCTTCCGGTCCTCGAGGCGATGGCCTGCGGACTACCTGTCATTACGTCCGATCGTTCGGCTTTGCCGGAAGTCGCTGGTGATGCTGCCTGGCTGGTCGATCCAACCGATCCGGCTGCGCTCGCGACAGCGATCGCGACGCTCGCCCGTGATCCAGAACGGCGGATCGCGCTCGCTCGTGCGGGGCTCGCTCGCGCGCGGGCATTCTCCTGGGAACGGACGGCGCGCGAGACGGCAGCAGTCTATCGTGCTCTCGGTTTTGGGGTGCGGGAGAAGCGAGGAGGAGCGACGGCATGACCGGTGCTGGCCGGCCCCTGCGTGAAGTCGGTGAGGAAGAGTTGATCGAGCAGATCGCTCGATTGGTCGACGAGCGCTCGAACCGTGTGTCGATCGGGATCGGCGACGACGCTGCTGCCTGGCGCCCGCGAGCAGGGCGCGAGCTGGTGATCACGACCGATACGTTGATCGAGCGTGTGCACTTCCGTTTGGAGTGGACGGATTGGGAGGCGCTCGGTCACAAGTCGCTCGCAGTCAATCTGAGCGATATCGCCGCGATGGGCGCGATCCCACGTCTGGCCGTGGTCGATCTTGCCGTGCGCGGAACGGAGCGTGATCGGGACATCGCGGACTTCTATCGTGGCGTGCGGGCATTGGCCAGGCGCTTCGGTGTGGCGATCGTCGGGGGTGATACGACGCGCTCGCCGCTCGGGGTAGCCGTCTCGATCACTGTGATCGGTGAATCGCCGCGCGACGGCCATCGGCTGCTCCGGCGGGATGCCGGCCGGCCCGGTGATCTCATCGGGGTGACCGGTCCGATCGGACTGGCGGCTGCCGGTCTGCGCGTCCTGGAGCGCGGGCTGAAAACCTTGGACGGGAGCCCGGTCATGCAAGAGCATTACCATCGTCCGCAGCCCCGAGTCCGGGAAGGGCTCTTGCTGCGGCGGTGCGGTGTACGCGCGGCGATGGATATCAGCGATGGCTTGTTGGGGGACCTCCAAAAGCTCTGTCGGGCTAGTGGGGTGGCAGCGATCGTCGATCTGGTGCGTGTCCCGGTACCGAACGCGATCAAGTGGGCGTTTCCGGACTGGGAAGAGGTGGCGCTCCGCGGAGGCGACGACTACGAACTTCTCTTCACCGCTCCCCCGGCTGTGTTCGCACGCGTCGCACGCGCTTTCGCCCGTGCAGGGTTCCTTCCTCCGTGGAAAATCGGTCAACTCGTCGAAGCGGGATCGGCTGGGCCGATGGTCGAGTTGCGGGACGTCACCGGTCGCTGTCGGCCAGCCGATGCACGCGGCTTCGATCACTTCCGCACCGGCTGACGGTGCCCGCTCGCCGTGCTAGCATGCCGCCGAGCCTGGTGAGCTGGAGGTGGCTCGTGGACAGTGCACGGAGCGAACTCTGCTTCCTCTCGGCGACGGAACTCTTGGATCACTATCGTCGACGGGCGCTTTCACCCGTGGAAGTCGTCGATGCAGTCCTCACGCAGATCGAACGATTGGATCCACGCCTGCACGCATTCCTGACCGTCACCACCGAGGAGGCACGGCGGCAAGCGCTCGAGGCGGAATACGCCTATGCGCACGGCGAGCATAGACCACTCCTCGGGGTACCGGTTTCGATCAAGGACGTGACGCCGGTCGCCGGAGTTCGCTGGACGAGCGGCTCGCTCCTCTGGAAGGACCGGGTGGCGAGCGAGGATGCACCGGTGGTCCAGCGACTACGGGCAGCGGGTGCGATCATCCTGGGGAAAACGAACACGCCGGAACTCGGCTGGAAAGGCGATTCGGGGAATCGCTTGATCGGCCCCACGTACAATCCCTGGAAGCTCGATCGGACGGCAGGGGGATCGAGCGGTGGTGCCGCTGCGGCTGTGGCTGCTGGCATGGGACCGCTCGCCCAGGGCACGGATGGAGCGGGCTCAGTTCGGATTCCGGCATCCTTTTGCGGTATCGTCGGGTTCAAGCCGTCGTTCGGTCGGGTACCGTACTATCCGCCATCGGCCGTCGAGCTCTTGGCTCATGTGGGACCCATGACGCGCACGGTCGCCGATGCAGCGCTCATGCTGTCGGTCATGGCGGGGCCCGATCCGCGCGACCGCCACTCCTTGCCGTTCGAGCGCAGCGACGGCGAAGCGTTCGGGGGGGATCTCGCGGGTGCTCGGGTTGCCTGGCTCGGCCGCGTGGGTGACGTACCGGTGGATCCCGAGGTGGCAGCGATCGCTCGCCAGGCGGTGGCAGTCTTCGAAGATCTCGGCTGCAGTGTCGAGGAGCTGGTGGAGCCGCTGGAGGATCCCTATCCAGTGCTCGACATTCTCTGGTCGGTCGCGATGGCTGCCGTGCACCGCGATGACCTCGACGCTGTCCGCGACCTGCTCGATCCGGGGCGACTCGCGGTGATCGAGCACGGCTTGCGCTGGCGCGGTGTCGATGTCGGCTGGGCGCTCGCCGAGCGCAATCGCTATGTCGACCGCTTGCGGCAACGATTGGAGCGATACGATTACGTCGTGAGCCCGACCACACCAGTGACGGCCTTTACGGCCGGTGCCGATCATCCCGGTCAGATCGCTGGCTACCCGACGACATATTTGAGTTGGACCCCCTTCACCTATCCGTTCAACCTCAGTGGCCAACCGGCGATCAGCGTGCCGTGTGGATGGACGCAGGAGGGACTGCCGGTCGGCCTGCAGATCGTCGGGCGCTGGCGCGCTGATGCGAGCGTGCTGCAGGCAGCGGCCGCATTCGAGCGTGCCCGGCCGTGGCGTCACCGACGCGCACCGCTGGCCAGTGAAGGGAAGACAGGATGAGCACGCGTGTTCCAGCACTCGACCTCGTGAGTCACAGTCCGGATCAGACCCGCCAGATCGCCGCGACGCTGGCGCGGCACGTCCGGGGAGGCGATGTGCTTTTTCTGCAGGGGCCTCTCGGGTCCGGAAAGACGACCTTCGTGCAAGGTTTGGCGCGTGGACTCGGTATTCGCGAGTACGTGCAGAGCCCGACCTTCATACTCGTCATGGAGCACCGTGGCACTTTGCCCGACGGCCAACCGGTCCGGCTTTACCACGTCGATCTGTATCGGCTGGAAGAGCCGGGTGAATTGGCGACCTTCGGACTGGAGGATTGCTTGAGCGATCCGGTCGGTATCGTCGTGATCGAGTGGGCAGACCGCTTGCCGCCGAATTGGGTCGAGGAGTATCTCGTCGTCCGTTTCGAGCCGCTCGCCGAGAGCAAGCGACGGCTAGCGTTCTATCCGATCGGTACCCGCCCGCAGGCGATCATCGAGGCGCTCCGGAAGGAGGTGAGCGGTGGAGCGAAGCGATCGACTACTCCTGGCACTCGATAGCGGCGGGGAGCAGGTAGCGATCGCGCTGTACGACGGACGCGTCGTCGGAGAACTCCTCTATGATGCCGGGCGCGAGCATACCGCGACTGTTCTGCCATGCATCCGCCAGTTGCTCGCCGAGAACCGGCGAACGATCCGTGATGTCGCAGCGGTCGCCGTCACCACCGGACCGGGGAGCTTCAATGGTCTGCGGGTTGGGATGAGTATCGCCAAGGCGCTCTGTTATGCGCTGGACGTACCGCTCATCGGCGTCTTGACGCTCGATGCGCTGGCGTACCCACATACCGCCTTACCCTACCCGATCCGCGCTTTCGTCGCAGCGGGGCGTGGTCGCGTGGTCTACGCTGATTACCGGCGGCAGGGGGAGATCTGGGTACGGGACTCGTCCTTGCGCTCGGTGCGTCTCCACGAGGTGACGGATGGATTGTTGGGACGCACCGTGCTGACGGGGCATCTCGCGCCCGAGGAAGAGGCGCTGGTACGATCTCATCCGCTCGTCATTCTTCCCGCTCCAGCGTTGCGCCAGCTTCGTCCTGCCTGGGTGGCCGAACTGGCTTTTCGGCGCTGGAAGGCAGGCGAGAGCGATCCGGTGGCTGTGCTGGAGCCGATCTATGTCCATGGGGGCGGGGCGGAAGCCATCCCTTCGGTACAATTGCCGATGAGTTACGATGTCCGATCCGCGCGGGAGTGACAGGGTGGAGGAGCGCACCCAGCAGTCGAGTGCCGATCCGAACAGCACGGTGCGGCGCTACGTCTTGTCCCCGATGCGGAGTTCCGATGTTCCCGAGGTGTCCCAGCTCGAGCGGCGATGTTTCACGAATCCCTGGCCGGAAGCAGCATATTACCGGGAGCTCAGAGAGCCGGAGCGGAACTATTACGTCGTTCTGCGCTGGGAGACGACGCGCAGCGAGGAGGAGCCGGAGCCGGTTGGAGCAAGCGGTACGCTGGCTCGCCTGCTGCGGGCAGCCCGCCCAGCGCGCACGAGCGCGCATCCACTCGTCGGCTTCGCCGGTATGTGGGTCATTTACGGTGAAGCACACGTCACCACGATCGGTGTCGCACCGGAGCACCGCGGGTTGGGGTTGGGTGAGGTGTTGTTCTTGACCTTGATCAGCGAAGCGATCCGGCGCGGTGCCGAGTTCGTGACGCTCGAGGTGCGGGTCTCCAATGTGACGGCGCAGTCGCTCTATGCCAAGTATGGTTTCACGCGCCGCGGTGTGCGGCCCCGCTATTACAGCGACAACCTGGAAGATGCGTATATCATGACTTCACCGCCGCTCCGTGACCCAACCTATCGGCAGGAACTGGTGGCCTTGCGTGACCGTCTGCTCGAACGGTTGGCCGCGGAAGGGATCGAGATCGTGGAGGAAGCAGCGTGATCATCCTGGGCATCGAAACGTCATGCGACGAAACTGCTGCCGCCGTCGTGCGTGACGGACGCTTCGTGTTGTCGAACATCATTCGCTCCCAAGTGGATCTCCACCAGCGTTACGGCGGTGTGGTGCCCGAGCTCGCCTCGCGGCGGCACGTCACGAGCATCGTGCCGGTGATCGACCTCGCACTGGAACAGGCAGGGATCGGTCCGAGCGCGATCGATGCGATCGCCGTGACGGAAGGACCGGGCCTAGCGGGCTCGCTTCTCGTGGGGATCAACGTCGCCAAGACGCTCGCCTTCGTGTGGGAGAAGCGGTTGATCCCGGTCAACCATCTGGAGGGTCATATCTACGCCAACTGGCTTGCGCTTCCGGGCCAGGACGAAGTGCCGGAACCGACTTTCCCTCTGGTTTGCCTGATCGTCTCCGGCGGACACACCGAACTCGTGCTCATGCGCGGCCACGGCGACTATGTGCTCCTCGGCCGGACGCTCGACGACGCAGCGGGAGAAGCCTTCGACAAGGCCGCTCGCCTTTTGGGATTGGGTTTTCCGGGTGGACCCGCCATTCAGAAGGCAGCCGAGCAGGGACGGCCGGGTCGATTTTCCCTGCCGAGGGCCTGGCTGGGAGAGAGCTACGACTTTAGCTTCAGCGGACTGAAGACAGCGTTGTTGCGCCTCCTGGAACAGTACCAGCGACGGCCCGCGCGACGTGTCGCCGCGGGGCAGCCCTTCCCGGAATACGTGGCTCCGGAGTACGGGCCGAGCGTGCCGATCGCTGATCTGGCTGCCGAGTTCCAGGCTGCGGTCGTGGAGGTGCTGGCGGAAAAGACCGCGCGGGCTGCGCGCGAATTCGGCGCGACAATGGTGCTCCTGGCTGGTGGGGTAGCGGCGAATGCCGCGTTGCGGCAGCGCTTGCGCGACATCAGCCCCGTTCCGGTTCGCTATCCGCCTCCGATCCTCTGTACCGACAATGCCGCGATGATCGCTGGTGCTGCCTACTATTTGGCTCAGCGTGGCGTGCGGGCCGATCTCGATCTCGACGTTCATGCGCAATTGCCGCTGGTGACGCGGACACTGCTCCGTGCCGGGGAAGCCTGAGGGGATGAGGACGATGGCGACGGTGCGGCAGGTGGCGGTGGCGGCGGCACTGTCCGCTGGCCGGTTGTTGCGCGAGCGGCTCGGGCAGGTCCGCGAGATCCGCTACAAGGGAGCGGTCAACCTGGTGACCGAGGTGGATCTCGCCAGCGAGCGACTGATCGTGGAAACGATCCAGGCAGCCTTCCCCGAGCACGCGTTCTTCACCGAGGAAGGAACGGGTAGTGCGCCGCTGGATGCGCCAGCGCTCTGGGTCATCGATCCCCTCGATGGGACGACCAACTATGCTCACGGGTACCCGATGTTTTGTGTCTCGATCGCGTTTCTCCGCGAGGGAGAACCGGAGTTCGGGGTCGTCTACCAGCCCGTTCTGGACGAACTGTTCATCGCTGAGCGAGGGGTGGGAGCATTCTTGAACGGGGAGCGACTCCGCGTTTCCCAGCATGCGGTCCTGCACAGCGCGCTTCTGGCGACTGGTTTCCCGTACGATCGCGAGCGGCGACGCCAGGCACTCGCTGCTTTCGCTCGCTTCGCGCTGACGGCTCGGGCAGTTCGGCGAGACGGGAGCGCAGCGTTGAACCTCGCCTACGTTGCTGCTGGCCGTTTCGATGGTTTCTGGGAGCAGGAACTTTCCCCGTGGGATACAGCAGCGGGAATGCTCTTGGTCACTGAAGCTGGCGGGCGCGTGACTGATTATTGTGGGCAACCGTATCGACTGACCCAAGGCACCTGTGTCGCGTCGAACGGGCTCATCCACGACGCGATGTTGGACCTGATCCGTCGCGACGATCGAGGTGGTGCGTGACGACCGAGCCCACTGTCCTCATCACTTCACGTCTCTTTCTCGAACACGAAACCGGTCAGCATCCTGAGCGTCCGGCTCGCTTGGAAGCCATTCTGCGGTTGCTCGAACGGACAGGGCGGCTCGACGAGCGTCCGGTTCTCGAGCCGGAGCCGGCGGACGAGGAAACGATCGCGCTCATTCATGATCGAGCGTATATCGCGGAACTACGGGAGTTCGCGGCGCGGGGCGGCGGCTGGCTCGATGCCGATACGATCGTTTCCCCGCGCTCGTTCGAGGTAGCGCGGCTCGCCGTCGGTGCGGTCGTGCAGGCGGTCGAATTGGTGTTGTCCGGGCGAGCGAGGCGCGTCTTCGCCTTGGTTCGCCCGCCGGGCCATCATGCCGAACCGGAGCGCGGGATGGGCTTTTGCCTCTTCAACAACATCGCGGTCGCCGCACAGTATGCTCTGGAGCGGCAGGGCTTGCGCCGCATCGCGATCATCGATTGGGACGTGCATCACGGCAACGGTACGCAGGTAGCGTTTTACCGAACAGATCGGGTGTTCTTCGTCTCGCTTCACCAGTGGCCGCTCTACCCAGGTACTGGCCGGGCAGAGGAGATCGGTGAAGGGCCGGGGCGTGGCTACACGCTCAACATTCCGCTCGCGCCAGGCAGCGACGACCAGGTGTATCTCGCGGCGTTCGCCAATGAGATCGAGCCCCGCCTCGCCGTCTACCGACCGGAACTCGTCATGGTGTCAGCGGGGTACGACGCGCACTATGCCGACCCGTTGGCCGCGATGGCCGTTACCGAGCAGGGTTTCGCCGCGATGGCGTCGCGCGTCCGCGCCATCGCGGAGTCCTGGTGTCACGGACGGCTCGTTCTCGCTCTGGAGGGTGGTTACAATCTGAGCGCGCTCGCCTCGAGCGTTGCGGCAACCCTCGATGCGCTCGACACGGATGGTCGAGCTGATCGCTGATCGTGAGGCGTGCTATGGTGATCGTCGTCGTCGATTATGGAGCTGGCAATCTCGCGAGTGTGGTGAATGCGCTGGAGCGGATCGGCGCACCGGTGATCGTGAGTCGCGACCCTGCACCGCTCGAGCGAGCGGACGGCGTCATCGTTCCGGGTGTGGGTGCTGCTGCGGACACGATGCGACATCTCGAGGAACTGGGGCTCGTGTCGGCTCTCCGTGCCGCGATCGACCGTGGTATCCCCTTCCTCGGGATCTGCATGGGGCTGCAGGTCTTGCTGGAGGTCAGTTACGAGGGGGGCGAGCATCGCTGCCTGGGGATCGTTCCCGGCGTGGTGCGTCGCTTACCCGAGGGAATCACTGTTCCCCATATGGGTTGGAACGAGGTCTGGTTGCGCTCTTCCCACCCGCTCTTTGCTGAAATTCCCGATGGGACGGACTTTTACTTCGTGCACTCCTTCTATGCCGAGCCGAGCGATCCCTCATGGGTATTGGGTGAGACCGATTACGGGGTGCGCTTTGCCAGCGTGCTCGCTCGAGACAACGTCATGGCCACCCAGTTCCATCCGGAGAAGAGTGGGTTCTGGGGGTTGCGGTTGCTCGCCAACTTCGTCGATCTCGTCGAACGAACGCGTGGCGGCTTACCGTTGGAGGCACCGGCGTGATCGTCATCCCGGCGATCGATCTCCGCGAAGGACGTTGCGTCCGCCTCTTCCAGGGTGACTTCGCCCGTGCGACTGTGTACAGTGACGATCCGATCGAGATGGCACAGCGATGGGCCGCTGCTGGTGCGCGCTGGCTCCACGTCGTCGATCTCGATGGTGCGCGGCTCGGTCAGCCAGTGCAACA